>NZ_JBIUWI010000041.1:0-51826 GCF_044743385.1 Pseudomonas sp. NPDC087639
TCCCAAGGCCAACGGCTATCAGTCGCTGCACACCACGCTGTTCGGCATGCACGGTGTGCCGATCGAGATCCAGATCCGCACCCGCGAAATGGAAGAGATGGCCAACAACGGCATCGCCGCCCATTGGCTGTACAAATCCAGTGGTGATGAGCAACCGAAAGGCACTCATGCCCGCGCCCGTCAGTGGGTCAAGGGCGTGCTGGAAATGCAGCAACGTGCTGGCAACTCGCTGGAATTCATCGAAAGCGTGAAGATCGACCTGTTCCCGGACGAGGTCTACGTGTTCACGCCCAAAGGCCGGATCATGGAGCTGCCCAAAGGCTCCACGGCGGTCGACTTCGCCTACGCGGTGCACACCGATGTTGGCAACAGTTGCATCGCCTGCCGGATCAACCGCCGTCTCGCACCGCTGTCCGAGCCGCTGCAAAGCGGCTCCACGGTCGAGATCGTCAGCGCTCCCGGCGCACGGCCGAACCCGGCGTGGCTCAACTTTGTGGTCACCGGCAAGGCGCGAACACACATTCGCCATGCGCTGAAACTGCAACGCCGCTCCGAGTCGATCAGCCTTGGCGAACGCCTGCTGAACAAGGTGCTCAACGGCTTCGACAGCGCGCTGGAAAAAATTCCGGCCGAACGCGTCGCGGCGATGCTCGCCGAGTATCGCCTCGAACTGATCGAAGACCTGCTGGAAGACATTGGCCTGGGCAATCGCATGGCTTACGTGGTCGCCCGTCGTCTGCTTGGCGAAGGCGAACAACTACCAAGCCCTGAAGGCCCGCTGGCGATTCGCGGCACCGAAGGCCTGGTACTCAGCTACGCCAAATGCTGCACGCCGATCCCGGGCGACCCGATTGTCGGGCACCTGTCGGCGGGCAAAGGCATGGTCGTGCACCTGGACAACTGCCGCAACATCAGCGAAATCCGGCACAACCCGGAAAAATGCATCCAGCTCTCGTGGGCCAAGGATGTCACCGGCGAATTCAACGTCGAGCTGCGCGTCGAGCTGGAACATCAGCGCGGCCTGATTGCGCTGCTCGCCAGCAGCGTCAACGCAGCCGACGGCAACATCGAGAAAATCAGCATGGACGAACGCGATGGTCGCATCAGCGTCGTCCAGTTGGTGGTCAGCGTCCACGACCGTGTGCACCTGGCCCGTGTGATCAAGAAACTGCGCGCCCTGACCGGAGTGATCCGCATCACCCGCATGCGTGCCTGAGCCCACCATTACAAGGAGTCATACATGACCAAGACTGTTATCACCAGCGACAAGGCGCCGGCTGCCATCGGCACCTACTCCCAGGCAATCAAGGCTGGCAACACCGTTTACATGTCGGGCCAGATTCCTCTGGACCCAAAAACCATGGAACTGGTGGAAGGCTTCGAAGCCCAGACCGTCCAGGTGTTCGAGAACCTCAAAGCCGTGGCCGAAGCCGCCGGCGGTTCGTTCAAGGACATCGTCAAACTGAACATCTTCCTCACCGACCTGAGCCACTTCGCCAAGGTCAACGAGATCATGGGCAAGTATTTCGACCAGCCATACCCGGCGCGCGCCGCCATCGGCGTGGCAGCCCTGCCAAAGGGTTCGCAGGTTGAAATGGATGCCATTCTGGTCATCGAGTGATGCGCACGGCGCGGCCTTAAGATGCCGCGCCGACTGCTCAGCAAGAAAAGGTTTTGAAAGGATTCCACCATGCGCAAAGCGCTAGCTCTCCCGCTGCTCGCCATTTTCCTCGGCGGCTGCGCCAGCAACCCTGCCGACCGTGACATCAGCGGCACCTGGATCAACCAGGTGGCGATCGATGCCGCAGCCAAGGGCGGCCCCCTGCGCGAAGCGCTTCAGGCCTACGGCCCGAACCTGGAGTGGGACGTCAACACCAAGGCCGGTCAGGCCCGCTATACCAACGGTTTTGAGAACGTCGAAGGACGGCTGCTGGGCGAACAGTCTGGCGCCTGGAAAGTCGACTTCTATGGCAGCTCCGCCAGCGAGCTGAAACGCGACGGCGGGCAACTGCAGCAAGCCGCCAGCGAAAACGAACCGGAACAGGTCTTCGACCGCGCACAGATTCCGGTGCCGGAAGGCGCACCGATCGGGGCCAGTTTCGAACGGGCACTGTATTCGGCCTACATGGGCGGCAGCTGGACAATTGCCAGTGGTCAAGGCGAAGGCGGCACCGTGCAGTTCCAGGCCGATGGCCAGGTCTCCGGTTTGCCGGGTGCCGATCGCTATGCGTTGTGCCTGGCGGGCGATTGCGCGTCGATGAGCAGCACCAATGACAACATGTGGCTGCAACTCAACGGTCAGGGCAATGCCTATATCTTTGCGCGCAAGGGCAAGGAACTGGAAATCTTCCAGGCCGTGAACACGGCGTTGGCGGATGAAATGCCGCAGTACACGCCAGGCGAACGAAAGTGGTTGCTCGAGAAGCAGTAAACGTACCTGAGAGCAACACATAACACTGTGGGAGCAAGCTCGCTCCCACAGGTGTTTTCGGCGTCTTTAAGTCAGCATTTTCCTTCAAGGATCGCCGCGTAACCTTCGCGGTAACTCGGGTATTTCGGCGTCCAACCCAAGGCCTTCGCCCGGGCATTGCTGCACCGCTTGCTACCGGTACGCCGCACACTGGCATCCTCCGCCCACTCGGTCACACCGAGGTACTCACGCAACCAGCCCACCACTTCGGCCAACGGTGCCGGTGCATCATCGACGCCAATATAGAACTGCTCCAGCGCCACACCTCGATGATCAGCATCCAGCAGGAACGCCAGCAAGCCCGCCGCGTCATCGGCATGTATGCGATTGCCATACAGCGGCGGATCAACTGCAACCCGATAACCACGACGTACCTGAGTCAGCAGCCATTCACGGCCCGGACCGTAGATACCGGTCAGACGCAGGACGCTCGCCGGGATACCGCTGTTAAGTGCCACCTGCTCGGCTTCGAGCATCAATCGACCTGAGTAACCGGTGGCGACGGTTTCGGAAGTCTCATCCACCCACTCGCCGTCCAGTTGCCCGTAGACACTGCTGCTGGACACGAAGATCAGGCGCTCGGGCACTTGCCCATAGTCGTCCAGCCAACTCAGCACGTTCTGCAAGCCCTGCACATAAGCCGCGCGATAGCCGGCCTCGTCGTGATCGGTCGCCGCTGCGCAATACACCAGGTAATCCACGGCACCGACGGGCCAGGTCGCCGGACAGTCTTCGTTGAACAGGTCGCCGGCAACACCGATGACACCCTCAGGCAAACGCGAGACATCACGGCGCAGGCCATGAACTTCCCACCCAGCGGTCAACAATTGCTTGGCCAGACGACTGCCGACATCACCACAACCGGCAATCAAAATAGAAGGCGCGGACATCAAAAAACTCCCATCGGAAAGGGACAGACTAGCCTTGGCAGGAGACGTGCGGCTAGCAATCAAGGAAAAAAAGATACTCTATTACTTTTGTTAACAAGAATTACTTGCAATAATGCAGGCCACTTTTGTTCTCGGCCTCACGAGGCCTGGAAGAGCATCATCGTTTTTCTATCTCAGGTCCGGCCAGCATGACACGTAATCAAATCCCCGCTTCGCCAACCAACCGACCTCGCGCCTGGAGCGCGGTGGCAGCTCTGCTGCTCAGCCTGATGCTGGCACCGACCGCCGCCTTCGCCGACGCCCAAGCGCCTGCGACGCCAGCCGCCACCGAGCAGAGCGCTCCCGCGGCTGCCGCACCTGACGCAACAGCCCCTGTTCAGACCCTCGATGCCACACCGGCCGAAGTCCCTCAAGCCCTCGAAGCCGACAACAGCCTGGGCATGGCCCACGACCTGTCGCCATGGGGCATGTACCAGAACGCCGACATCATCGTGAAAATCGTGATGATCGGTCTGGCCATCGCGTCGATCATCACCTGGACCATCTGGATCGCCAAAGGCTTTGAGCTGATGGGTGCCAAGCGTCGTCTGCGGGGTGAAATCGCCGCGCTGAAGAAAGCCACCACCCTTAAAGAAGCCAGTTCCACTGCGGGCAAGGAAGGCACCCTCGCCAACCTGCTCGTGCACGACGCGCTGGAAGAGATGCGCCTGTCGGCCAACAGCCGCGAGAAAGAAGGCATCAAGGAACGCGTCAGTTTCCGTCTCGAGCGTCTGGTTGCCGCTTGTGGTCGCAACATGAGCAGCGGCACCGGCGTGCTGGCTACCATCGGTTCCACCGCACCGTTCGTCGGCCTGTTCGGTACCGTGTGGGGCATCATGAACTCCTTCATCGGCATTGCCAAAACCCAGACCACCAACCTCGCCGTCGTGGCCCCAGGCATTGCTGAAGCACTGCTGGCCACCGCACTGGGTCTGGTTGCAGCGATTCCAGCCGTTGTCATCTACAACGTGTTCGCCCGCTCCATCGCCGGTTACAAGGCGCAGGTGTCCGACGCTTCGGCAGAAGTCCTGCTGCTGGTCAGCCGCGACCTCGATCACCAGCCTGAGCGCAGCTCGCAACCGCACATGGTGAAAGTGGGGTAATCGGCCATGGGCCTGCATTTGAAAGAAGGCGCAGACGACGATCTGGCCGAGAACCACGAAATCAACGTCACGCCGTTCATCGACGTGATGCTGGTGCTGTTGATCATCTTCATGGTGGCCGCTCCATTGGCCACGGTGGACATCAAAGTCGACCTGCCTGCCTCGACCGCCAAACCGGCGCCGCGGCCGGAGAAACCGGTGTTCCTCAGCGTCAAGGCTGACCAGCGCCTGTTCCTCGGCGAAGACGAAGTGAAGCCTGAAGCACTGGGCGCCACCCTCGACGCGCGCACCAAAGGCAAGAAAGACACCACCATCTTCTTCCAGGCTGACAAAGGCGTGGATTACGGCGACCTGATGAGCGTGATGGATAACCTGCGTGCAGCAGGCTACCTGAAGGTCGGTTTGGTCGGACTCGAGAGCGCAGTCAAGAAATGATCACCACGCGCCATAAGCTGACGCGTTACAGCGGTAGCCTGGCCGTGGTGCTGGGCGTTCACGCGCTGGCCATCGCGCTGGCGCTGAACTGGACGACCCGCCCGCCCATCGAATTGCCGCCTCAGGCAATGATGGTCGAGCTGGCACCGGTTCCGGCCCCGCCACCGCCTGCACCGCCGAAAGTCGTCACGCCACCGCAGCCACCTGCGCCGGTCGAAGAGCTGCCGATTCCGAAATTGGCCGAAGCGCCGAAAGCCGAAATCGCAGTGCAGAAACCCAAACCGAAGCCAAAGCCTAAACCGCCGAAGCCGATCGAGAAAAAGCTGCCCGATCCGCCGAAGGAAAAACCTTCAGAGGAAAAACCGGCCGACACGCCACCGACTCCGGCTCCGACGGAGAAATCCGCGGCACCGGCACCAGGCCCGTCGCCGGCACAATTGGCCGCCAAGGCCAGCTGGCAAGGCACCCTGCTCGCGCATCTGGCCAAGTACAAAAAGTATCCGGCCAGTGCTCAGGCACGGGGCAAGGAAGGTTTGAACCGACTGCGTTTCGTGGTCGATGGCGAAGGCAACGTGCTGTCGTTCGAACTGGTGGGCCGCTCTGGCAACGCCGATCTGGACCGGGCCACCCTGGAAATGATCCGCCGCGCGCAGCCGCTACCCAAGCCACCGGCCGACATGTTGACCAATGGCTCGATCGAAATTGTTGCGCCGTTTGTTTACTCGCTCGAACGCCGCCGTTAAGTAGCAAGATCAAAAGATCGCAGCCTGCGGCAGCTCCTACAGGATTCCACATTCCCCCCTGTAGGAGCTGCCGCAGGCTGCGATTTTTTGCTTTTTTGCCTTTCTAGCAACGGCAAACCCACATTGCCCGGTGTCGCACTCCTCCCTCAGTCTGATAACGTGCGTCTATCGATCGCAGCCGGTATGCTTGGCCCGCATCTTCATGGACGCTTGCTATGACCCTCACAGAATTACGCTACATCGTCACCCTCGCCCAAGAGCAGCATTTCGGCCACGCCGCCGAAAAATGCCACGTCAGCCAGCCGACCCTGTCGGTGGGCGTGAAGAAACTTGAAGACGAACTCGGTGTGCTGATTTTCGAGCGCAGCAAAAGTGCCGTGCGTGTGACGCCGGTCGGCGAAGGCATCGTCGCCCAGGCGCAGAAAGTACTGGAACAGGCCCAAGGCATTCGCGAGCTAGCCCAGGCCGGCAAGAACCAGCTGACAGCCCCGCTGAAAGTCGGCGCGATCTACACCGTCGGCCCGTACTTGTTCCCGCACCTGATTCCACAACTGCACCGGGTCGCCCCGCAGATGCCGTTGTACATCGAAGAAAACTTCACCCATGTGCTGCGCGACAAACTGCGCAACGGCGAGCTCGACGCGGTCATCATCGCCCTGCCGTTCAACGAAGCCGACGTGCTGACCCTGCCGCTCTACGACGAGCCGTTCTACGTCCTGATGCCGGCCCAGCACCCGTGGACGCAAAAAGAAACCATCGACGCCGGCCTGCTCAACGACAAGAGCCTGCTGCTGCTCGGCGAAGGTCACTGCTTCCGCGATCAAGTGCTCGAAGCCTGCCCGACCCTGACCAAGGGCAACGACGGCGCCAAGCACACCACCGTCGAATCCAGTTCGCTGGAAACCATTCGCCACATGGTCGCGTCTGGCCTGGGCATCTCGATCCTGCCGCTGTCGGCCGTCGACAGCCATCATTATGCCCCGGGCGTGATCGAAGTGCGGCCATTGTCGCCGCCGGTGCCATTCCGCACCGTGGCGATTGCCTGGCGCGCGAGCTTCCCGCGACCGAAAGCCATCGAGATCCTCGCCGACTCCATTCGCCTGTGCTCGGTGGCCAAGCCAGCGGCACCGGTTACAGCCGGTTAAGCAAGCGTCATGACGGAGCTGTCGCAAGTGTCGGTGACGGCACTCAAGGGTGTCGGCGAAGCCATGGCCGAGAAATTGGCCAAGGTCGGTCTGGAGAATCTCCAGGACGTGCTGTTCCACCTTCCGCTGCGCTACCAGGATCGCACCCGCGTGGTGCCTATCGGCCACTTGCGTCCGGGACAGGACGCCGTGGTCGAAGGCACCGTCAGCGGCGCTGACGTGGTCATGGGTCGTCGTCGTAGCCTCGTCGTGCGATTGCAGGACGGCACCGGCGGCCTGAGTCTGCGCTTCTACCATTTCAGCAACGCACAGAAAGAAGGCCTCAAGCGCGGCACGCGAGTTCGCTGCTACGGCGAAGCCCGACCCGGCGCATCAGGACTGGAAATCTACCACCCGGAATACCGCGCCATCACTGGCGACGAGCCACCGCCGGTGGATGAAACCCTGACCCCGGTCTACCCGCTCACCGAAGGCCTGACCCAGGCGCGACTACGCCAGCTATGCATGCAAACGCTGACGATGCTCAAACCTGACACCCTGCCGGACTGGCTGCCGACCGAGCTGGCTCGTGACTATCAACTGGCGCCGTTGGCCGATGCGATCCGCTACCTGCACAACCCGCCCGCCGATGCCGACGTCGATGAACTCGCCCTCGGTCATCACTGGGCCCAGCATCGCCTCGCCTTCGAAGAGCTTTTGACGCATCAACTGTCCCAGCAACGCCTGCGCGAGAGCATGCGTTCGCTACGCGCGCCGGCCATGCCGAAAGCGAAAAAGCTGCCGCCGAAATATCTGGCCAACCTCGGCTTCAGCCCGACCGGTGCGCAACAACGCGTCGGCAACGAAATCGCCTACGACCTGAGCCAGCACGAACCGATGCTGCGGTTGATTCAGGGCGACGTTGGCGCGGGTAAAACCGTGGTCGCCGCCCTCGCTGCGCTGCAAGCGCTGGAGGCCGGCTATCAAGTTGCACTGATGGCGCCGACCGAGATCCTGGCCGAACAACACTTCATCACCTTCAAGCGCTGGCTCGAACCGCTGGGCATTGAAGTCGCGTGGCTGGCCGGCAAGCTCAAGGGCAAGAATCGCGTCGCCGCGCTGGAGCAGATCGCCAGCGGCGCGCCGATGGTGGTGGGCACCCACGCGCTGTTCCAGGACGAAGTGCAGTTCAAGAATCTGGCGCTGGTGATCATCGACGAACAGCACCGCTTCGGCGTACAGCAACGTCTGGCGCTGCGGCAGAAAGGCGTCGGCGGGCGCATGTGCCCGCATCAACTGATCATGACTGCCACACCGATTCCGCGGACGCTGGCGATGAGCGCCTACGCCGACCTCGACACCTCGATCCTCGACGAATTACCGCCCGGTCGAACCCCCGTCAACACCGTGCTGGTTACCGACACCCGCCGCGTCGAAGTCATCGAGCGGGTACGCGGCGCTTGCGCCGAAGGGCGTCAAGCCTATTGGGTGTGCACGCTGATTGAAGAGTCGGAAGAGCTGACCTGTCAGGCCGCCGAGACCACGTTCGAAGACCTCACCGCCGCCCTCGGCGAGCTGAAAGTCGGGCTGATCCACGGCCGCATGAAACCCGTCGAAAAAGCCGCGGTGATGGCCGAGTTCAAGGCCGGCAACTTGCAACTGCTGGTCGCCACCACGGTGATTGAAGTCGGTGTCGACGTACCCAACGCCAGCCTGATGATCATCGAAAACCCCGAACGCCTCGGCCTCGCGCAGTTGCACCAATTGCGCGGCCGCGTGGGTCGGGGCAGCGCCGCCAGCCATTGCGTGCTGCTCTACCATCCGCCGCTGTCACAGATCGGTCGCCAGCGCCTGGGCATCATGCGCGAGACCAACGACGGTTTCGTCATCGCCGAAAAAGACCTCGAACTGCGCGGCCCCGGCGAAATGCTCGGCACCCGCCAGACCGGCCTGCTGCAATTCAAGGTCGCCGACCTGATGCGCGACGCCGACCTTCTGCCCGCCGTGCGCGATGCAGCGCAAGCTTTGCTGGAACGCTGGCCGACGCACGTAAGCCCCTTGCTCGACCGCTGGCTGCGCCATGGGCAGCAATACGGCCAAGTGTGAGCACCGTCGCAGTTTCTGAACCCTCGTTCCAACCAAGCTGGTTATACTCGTGCAATTGTTTCAAAAACGGATACAGACCATGACCGAAGCTGCTCTCGCCCCCGAATCTCCGCACGCTCCGTCTGTTATTCGGCTGCTGCTCAACAAGCTGGGCATTGCCTACGAAGAAGTGCTCGACCACCACGGCCTTAATGCTTCGCGCAAAGTGCAAGCCGTGTTGCTGGACGACGCGGTCGGTGCGCTGATGGTGCTGTTTCCCCAGAGCCAGTTGCTGGATCTCAACCGCCTCGCCGAACTGACGGGCCGTCGCCTGACCGCCGTCTCCACCGAGCGCCTGGAAAAGATGCTCGGCAAACACAGCCTGAGCCTGCTGCCGGGTCTGCCGGCACTGACCAGTTCGCCGTGCCTCTACGAAGAAAGCCTGCTACGTGAGCCGAAGCTGCTGATCAACTCCGGCGAGCCGGGCGTGCTGCTGGAAATTGCCAGCGAAGCCTTCAAGACCATGCTGACCAAGGCCAGCGCCGCCAACTTCGGCGAAGCCCTGAGCAGCATCCGCCCGAACCTTGATCGCCCGGACGACGACCGCGAGGAAATCACCCAGGCCGTGCAAGCGTTCACCGCGCGGCGCATTCAGCAACGCCTGGAAGCGACCATCGAGATTCCGCCGCTGGCCGAGACAGCGCAAAAAATCATCAAGCTTCGTGTAGACCCGAACGCCACCATCGACGACATCACCGGCGTGGTCGAAACCGACCCGGCACTGGCCGCGCAAGTAGTGAGCTGGGCGGCGTCGCCCTACTACGCGTCGCCGGGCAAGATCCGTTCGGTGGAAGACGCGATCGTCCGCGTGCTCGGCTTCGACCTAGTGATCAACCTCGCACTGGGCCTGGCGCTCGGCAAGACCCTGAGCCTGCCGAAAGATCATCCGCAACACACCACGCCGTACTGGCAGCAATCGATCTACACCGCCGCCGTCATCGAAGGCCTGACCCGCGCCATGCCGCGCGCCCAGCGCCCGGAAGCCGGCCTGACGTATCTGGCCGGCCTGCTGCACAACTTCGGTTACCTGCTGCTGGCCCACGTGTTCCCGCCGCACTTCTCGCTGATCTGCCGCCATCTGGAGGTCAACCCGCACCTGTGCCACAGCTACATCGAGCAACACCTGCTCGGTATCAGCCGCGAACAGATCGGCTCGTGGCTGATGCGCTACTGGGACATGCCGGACGAACTGGCGACCGCCCTGCGCTTCCAGCACGACCCAAGCTACGACGGCGCCTATGCCGAATACCCAAACCTCGTCTGCCTGGCCGTGCGCCTGCTGCGCAGCCGTGGCATCGGCTCCGGCCCGGATGAAGACATCCCCGACGCCCTGCTCGAACGCGTCGGCCTGACCCGCGACAAAGCCAACGACGTCGTCAGCAAAGTGCTTGAAGCCGAAGTCCTGCTGCGCGAACTGGCCTCGCAGTTCAGCCAGGCCTAAACGCAAACAGGCCCGCTCCCTCAGGTTTTACACAATCCCTGTAGGAGCGAGCCTGCTCGCGATGAATCCAACTCGGTCCAACTGCCCGCATCAAGCCTTAGGCTTAGCCTTCCTCGGCTTCAAATACTTCATCAATCCCTGAAACCACATCACCAGCGCCGGATTGCCCTTGATCTGGATCGACTTGTCCTGAATCCCCTGCATAAACGCCAACTGCTTGTTCTTCGCCTGCATCGTGGCAAAGCCATAAGCCGCATCTTTAAAGGCAATCGCAAACGCAGGCTCGGCATAAGTGCCGGACTTGCTGGTAATCCGCTGATTCTTCACCACGAAATGCCGCGCCACCTTCCCGTCCAGCGTCTGCATCTGAAACACCAGATCCTTGTCACCCAACTGCTGCTGGAACGCAGGATTAGTCCGACTGGCCTTACCCATCAACAGACCCAGCATCCACAGAAGAAAACGAAATTTCATGCGCACAGCCTCAAAAGGAAAATGAACGGCCGGCGCAGTGTAAGGGATTCAAACGATAACGCCACTATCTGCCTCTATTGGAAGAGGATGCAGTCCATTTCCCGCACGATGACTACCAAGTCACGATTCAGCGTTCAGCCGCTGATCGTTCCCATGCTCCGCGTGGGAATGCATCCCGAGACGCTCCGCGTCTCACCACTCACCTTTCCTACACCTGCTGAAACACATCCCTGTAGGAGCTGGCGAAGCCTGCGATCTTTTGATCTTCCGCCCTGCAAATCCATGGGAAATTTCCTGCAAAGTGCCGGGCTGTCCATGAACTAGGCGAGTTGGTGCGATGTGGATAGGCTCTGTGGGTCGCCGCAAAATCGGTGGCCGGATGTGCAAGTCCGAACTCGGGGAAATCAATTAACTGCTCAGGATTTACACCGATGACCGATGAAACATTCAGCACTGAAGCAACCTCGCCCTACGAATCCCCCAATTCGAAGAAATTCCATGAAGCCGCCGAGCGCGCCCTCGACCACCATTTCAAACCCGCCGCCGAACCCCGCCCCAAACGTCAGGGCGGCCTTTTCAGCCTCTCCCCCGGCACCGATGCCGAAGCCCTCATGGCCAACGCCTCGGAAGACCTGCTGTCCATCAGCGTCATCGCCTGCGATCTGGCCGACGACCTCCACGGCTCCCGCCGCTCGGTCGCGCTGGCCCTGAGCAGAATGGCGGACGGGGTGCGGTTGATGGTCGAAGGGATGCTTGATCACATTGAAGTGCGGAGTGTGAAGGCCAAGTCGTAACGGGATTTACGGATGGAAAAAGGGGACGTTAAGTCCCCTTTTTGATGAACCAAGGCTCACCACTGACAGGCTGTCTCAGGTGAAGCATCCATATTGAAATCGTGCCTGAACGAATACTTTTTTTCAGACTTGTAGTTCGTATACGTCATCGAATCAACACGACCACCCTGAGTGACCATCTGATACTCACCCGTCAGCGCACCATCAACCACTTCTACCCAAGTAGTCGTGTACTGATAGGGACGCCCATATACCAATTCTTCTTGTTCAGTATTGCGATGAACGAGGCCGATAGCCTGCTTCGACTTGCTGTACTTGACGCCCGCACCGCTCCATTTTGCAACAGAGTCGAAATAGGTTCTGAATTCAAAATTGATATTTTTGCCTTCCTGCGAACGAAAACAAAAAACTTCGGTGGCGACTTCACTGTGGGCCGTCAGCGGCAACACAAACAACAGCATCAAAAATAATCTCTTCACAAATCCCTCTTATCTCATTCTCTGAAAACGCCAATGCGGCCCCGCCAGCGCATGCCGCCAATCTAAAGCGAATAATCCATCACTTCTTCCAACCGCCAGCATTGCCCCCGGACAAACCGATATTCGAAGACATAGTCGGTATCCGGCTTCTGCAGGATGGCGACGGCGTGACCTCCCTGCTCTTCCTTGACGGTCAATGTCAGGCCTTGGACTTCTCGCTTGGCCTGATCCGGGATGATTGGAAACTTGAGTTCCTCTCCGCTCAGGCTGCGCTTTTCCATCTCAGGCTCAGGATCACCGGCCACAGTCGTGACCATTTTCAGCGGCTGTTGGACGAAGGATTTCTGCACATCGGCGCGCTCGGAGAAGACTGCGAGGAACGCTGAAAAGTCGGGCGAGGGGCAAGCGACACTGGTCACGTCGCCGTTAGTTTTGGGCGATTTCTGGCGCAGGTCTTGTTGAAGCTTTGAATCGGCAATGATCTTTGCATCGAGGTCTGCCAGGCGCTTTTTGATACTCGCCGCATCCTTGTAGGCACACACAACATCGACGCCGTTTTCAAGGTCTCGGCCGTCTCGGCAATCCTGCAATTCAGGGTCTGGCGGATCACCACGGAAAAAACGCAACGACAACTGCTCGCCCTGCTTGATGAGTGGCAACTCCAGCGTCCAATAGGTGTAGCCTTCGAAACCACCGTTTGACTCTTTCTGCCTCATGAGCACGTACAGGGACTTCCCCGCTCGCTCAGGGAATTTGCGTTCGAAGAAAAACACCGATGCGACTTCATCTCCTATGAGCGGCGCCACAAACGATAGTTCTGGCTTCGTGGCACTCATCGTCGTGTAAAAAACCTCACCACCGGGAACGTAGGCACCTGTCGTCTGACCTTTGAGTGTGTTCTTCAAGAACAACACGGTGATCTTCTGCTCGCCCACTGATGCCACCACCGGCGGATGCATTTGCTTGATGGTTTGCAAGTCATCCGCCGTTGCCGGTTGCGCGGTAAGACCGATGATCGATGCGAGCAAGCACACACAACTTGAAAACCTGTTCACTTCCATTACTTCCTTGTTGATCGACGAATTGATCAATCTTCAATAACTAGCGCGAGGGCATCACGATGATTCAGGTGCGCCACATTTCAGCTCTTTGATTTGCTCGTTCTGAATCGGAATTACACAGGCGAGACGTTTCTCTCCGGGCCCTCGAAGCTCCGTCAGGCTGAGCGTTACGTGTAATCCGTCCTCGGCAAACGCATGATCCTTGAAACCTGCGTCGGCATAGTCGCTCCAGAATGTCTTGCCATCGAAAGTGCAAAACTGCCTGGACGACAGCACTCTCCAGTTCCCGTCAGGCGCGAGAATCTGAACAGTCAGGCAAGGATTGCCGAAGGTACTGACGTAGCGAGCCACGACATCGCCGAAGCGTTGAGAGGCAGATCCAGACACTTGACTGATATTAGTCACATCACTCGGTCGATCGGATGCGATCGCGTCCAGATAACCGGCACGCTCCAGACTTATCCGTGCCACACACAGACTGATCATCAAGGACTGCGCCTGTGAGCCCGGTTGTACTTCTGTGGCCTCCAGCAAGCATGTGGTGTCGCGCAACTTGAGCCAGGCACGTTGTGAATCTTTGGCGATTGCCATAAACGCCTCAGCTTGTGCAGGTTCTTCCTCTCGCTGAGAAGCGAAGCGCGCCATGAGTTTTTTGTAGCTGGCATTTAGTTTTGCGTCGGCCGCTTTACGGTCGGCTTCAACACATTCAAGGTATTGCCAACTCACGGTAATGACCTTGCAAGTATCCTCAGCGAACGCAATTGAAGCGGACATCAGCCCAAGAGCCAACACGATAAAGCGGGCAAACCTGTTCAATTTTTCATTCCCTGAAGCTTTGATCGCTCAACGACTCGTTGCGGAATTTTCTGTGCCTTGCCAGCGGCAGTCATCGCTTCGCCGTACTCGCGGTAATAGCGCTGCGCTTCGTCTTTCTTGTTCAGTCGCCACAATGAATCCGCCATGTTCAACATCAACACCGTGCGCTTGCCGACCGCCTCAACGCCGCGATAAAACTTCAACGCCAGCTCATCTCTACCGCCCTCGGCCAGATAAAAGCCGAGGTCGTTGTAGGCTTGAACATTTTGCGCCGGGGGATGACACGCCATGTAGGATTCGGGACTTAAAAAGTCCAGGCTCGATTCGATGGACTCTGCGCGGGACTGCGCCGGCTCGATACTTGAGACATATTTCAGCAAATCCTTGGGGGATTTCGTCTCCAGTGCGGGAGTGAGCACATCGCCGGCGTCGGATACCCACTGATTGCCCTTCCACTGGCCGACACAATAAGTGGCCCAACGATCAGCCAGCACGCATCCGGTCTCCATGGAGATCACAACGCAATGCTGTTGCGACTCCAGTTTTTCTTCACCGTTTTCGAGCGACAACATGCCGAAGATCACTGGATCGAGCAGCAGAGTTTTCTTGTCAGGACTGAGCATATTGGAGTGCCCATCGGCGCCAATGTCGGCGCCGAAGAGCGGGAAGGTTTTACCGTTTGCGGTGAACCATGCGGTCGCCGACTCAACGCCGGGCATCGTCCATTTTGTCGCTCGAAACGTAACCGTGTGCCCGTCGATACCGACAATTGGCGGATCCTCTGCAAAGTTACTGTCGGTGGCAGCGGCAAACGCTGGAAGCAAGAGCAGCAGCGAAAGGCTGCTCGCGAGAAGACAGTTCATCCACTCACTCCTCATCCATCGGCGACGATTCCACGTCGGTCATGCTCAGCAGCCGAAACTCATTGTTAACAAACTCGTAGTAACGATCCCGGTTACTGCTTTCCAACGCATTCCCCTGGGCATCTTCTTCGCCGTCGAGCGTGATGCCCGACACGATGATCAAGCGGCTCTCGGGGTGGTAAACCATGCCGAACGTGCTGCCGTCGTAAGCATTCGGCAGACCGCCAACCACTTCACCGGTCTGGGCGTCCAGCACTTCGCCGCAAATGGCGCTGCCGCCACAGCCGAGCCTGTGCAGGATGTAATGGCCGGCGAAGTTGACCTTGCCTTTCAGGGCTTGCACCCGTGCCTGATCCATCACCGGGTTACTGTTTTCTTGCGGCACCAGCTCATGATGGGGGCCGGTGAATACCGGGGTGACGGTGTAATCCTTGAAGTCGGGGTCGGCGGCGAATGCCATGGATGTGGCCGCCAATATCAAGCTGCCGAGAAGAGCCGAAAATCCTTTCACGTAGTAACTCCGTAAATGCAGTGGGGACCGTCGGCTTACTCAGCCTGCCCTTCATAACGCTGTGCCTGCGGGTCGAATTGCCACAGATGTGGCCGGGTCATGGCATTTCCACCCTTGTAGAGAATCCGCCCGCGCCTGTCCCTGATGTAGGAGTAGATCTCGATGTCCTTGAACTCACCTCCCCTCTTGGGTGGGCCGTCCAGAACTTTGACCCCGGCGAAGTAATCGCCGCCCGAATACCTCAAATAACCACGGCACTGGATCAGGAAGGCAAATGTGCTATCCATTGATGAGCCAATGCCGACGCGGGAATTGAAGATGAAGTCTTCGATGCCATCGCCATTTAGATCGCCGCGAAAAACCACGTGGCCCGGCTCGATAGAAAATTCTTTTCCATCGAGACTGGAAAGTATGTCTTCCGGATGTTCACTGCTCTGCGACCATGGCGATAAGAAATATTTTGAGTCAGCTTCCTGATTGCAAACATCTGCCGCCATAACCGCTATCGGCAACCAGCTCACACATAACACCAGCAATCGTTTCACTTCGTATCCTTCGAATTGATCAATTCCAACTCACCATCCCGGTACAACACCTCACACCCCACCCACGCCGGATCAACCTGCGGCATCACCGCCGACGGTTTGCGCAACTCACGCAGCAACGTCGAGCCATGGGACAACCGCCCACCCATCCGCGCAATCACCGCCCGCGCGGCTTGATAGTGCGCATGCCGCCCCGGATCGAGGGTGTCTTCCAGCAAGATGTCCTCACCGAGAACACCCTGCACCTGCCCTGGGTAGATCATGAACCCGGTGGCCTGCTCAGCGCCCTCGCGACCGTCCTGCCAGAAGCTACCGTCGCGGGCGCGTACATCCGGATGCGGCGCAAACCAGTGTTCGCGGTCCGCCAGTGGCATAGCGTGGTGCAGGCGGAAGAAGATGCGCATCAGGTTGTCGCGATACCACTCGCGCACTTGCAGGTAGTAACCGCGCAGGCCCGGCAGTCCGGTCGCGTTTGCGAGGCGGATCAGGCCTGACCATTGCGGGAATGGTTGGAGCGGCAATTCGCTCGCCGCTGGCCGAGGGGTGCCTGGATCGGTCTCCCACGGCAATCGATGCGGGCTGTTCTCAAGGTTGTCGTAAGCGGTCGGCGGACGCCCGAGCCAGTCGCCGCCGCTACTGGCCAGCGCCGTGGCGATGCACAGATTGCCTTGCACCACAAACACATAAAACCGAGTGAACCAGTCCGCCAGTTGTTGGCCGTCGGCCTCTTGGGCGACGAGTTCGGCAAGCTCTTGATCGAAGCGCTGCAAACCACGCTCAAGCGTCAGCAGATGACCACGGGCGATGCGCTGCATGCGCAGGAACAACGGCAACGAGCGCAGCATTTTCAGCGGCTGCCACGGCAGATGCGGGGTCGCGCCGCCGACTTCACCGGCGTAGTTGCTGGCGCTGATGCCCCAGTCGGCGAGTCGGGCGAGGAACAGGTCGTTGTTGATGTAAGACGCGCCGCCGAACACGGCAGTGAACGGCTCGTTGTCCTGCAACACTCGCGCATCCCAGCGCGCCATGATCGCCGGAATACTTGCTGCTGCCCGGCGCTGGGCGTACTCCACAAAAACGCTCGGTTGCGGCGGCAGGATCTCGGCGATGTTCGCGGCGGTGAGGTGCCGGCGCCAGCCGTAATCGCTGATCGGGCGGTATTGCAGCAGCCACAGTTGCGCCCCGTCCCAGGCCCATTCGACGTCGCCGGGCACGTAGTGGAACACCCGCAACACGTCTTGCAGAAACTGCCAGAGCCGCTCTTCGGTCAAGCCGTGGGATGGCGTGAACGCGCCGCTGCGCCAGGCATCGCCGAGTCGCGAAAGCGTTGCCCGCGAAGGGCTGACGTGACCGTCGGCCAGCGATTCCAGATGGCCTTCAACCCATTCCAGTTCTACCGAGAGATGGCGCACGAAGGCGATCCCGGAAACTACCGGCGTGATAAAGCGCTGCACCACCACTTCCTCAACGCCTTCGGCCGTCAGTTCGGCGATGCGTTTCGGCACATTGGTGGTCGGCTCGCGCAGATAGGTGGTGCTCAAACCGGCGTTCGCCGAATCGGCCTGATCCTCGCCATAACTGGAGGAGCGCACCGCCCAGGTCACATCAGGTTGGGCGGCGAGAAATGTTGGCAGACGCGGATCATTGCAATCGTTGAGCGTCAGCGCTGCCGGCACCGCTTGCCGCGCCAATTCGGCCAAACGCAAACGCCCGCCCTTGGTGTGCGCGACAAACCCACGCTCGCCCGACTCCAGCCACTGCGCGAACTGCGCGGGCGAGTCGATCCACGGGTAGTGACCCCAACCGGGTTTGAGGCTGATGGTCAGGTCGGCGCGGGCCAGAATCGCCGACCATGCCGCCGCTTGCTCGACGCCCAGCACGTTGTCCTGATCGCCCCAAACCAGCTCGACCGGATCGGTGATCCACTCCAGCAGCGGCAGCGCGGTGTCGGCCCGCACCAGATCCCAATGCGGCACAAACGCCCGGCAGCGCGCATATCCGGCGCTCATGCGCTGGTACTGCGCGGGTGTCCAGGTCTGGTTGGAGAACTTGCGCGCGAACAGCGTGGGTTTGTTCGACAGCAGCCAGTGAATGGTCTTGCGGATCGGCAGCGGCGACATCAGTGCCGGCAAGCGACGCTGCCACAAAAACGCCCCGACCGGCGCCAATAAAACGCTGCGCGAAAAGTGCCCGGGTCGCCGTTGCAGCGCATGCAGCACCAGCAGAGCATTGACCCCGACCGCCATGATCGCGCTGCCCTGCTTCGTCATCGCCAGTAAGGTCTGCGCGTAGTCCGCGAGATGCTCGCAGGGGGGCTGGGGATTGGCGCCGAAGCCCGGCAACTCCAGCGGCACCACGTCGTAGCGCTGGAAGTGCGGCAGCGCGTCATCCCACCAATCGGCGGCGCTGCCGTTGCCGGCCAGCAGGTACATCAAGGGCTTGCTCATGAGCAATCCTCAGGTCAGATCGCGCAGAGCGGCGTCGAGGGTGGGATAGCGGAACGTGTAACCGGCCTCGGTCAAACGCTGCGGTACCACGCGCTGACCGTCGAAGAACAACTGGGCCATCTCCCCTGCCAATGCCCGCACCGGCGCGGCGGGAATGTGGAACCACACCGGGCGCTTGAGGACTTTGCCGGCATGGGCGGCGAACGCGGCCTGAGTGACCGTTTCGGGCGCGACCATGTTGTAAGTGCCGCGCAAACTTTCATCGTCGAAGGCACGGGCGATTACCTGAAGCACATCGTCGCGATGCACCCAGCTCATGATCTGCCGACCGTCGCCCATGCGCCCGCCGAAACCCAGGCGGAACGGCATCAGCAGCGGCTTCAACGCACCGCCGGAGCCGAACACCACACCGAGGCGCAGCACCACCTGACGCACGCCAAATTCAGTGGCCGGTTGCGCGGCGGCTTCCCAACGCGCGCAGAGTTCGGCCATGAAACCGTCGCCCTTGCTGGCGTGTTCATCGAGACTTTCGCTGGCATCACGCACGCCGTAGAAACCGATGGCCGAGGCTTGAATCCACAGCGTGGGTTTGTGCTTGGTGTTCTTCAACCAGGTCATCAGCGCTTCGGTAGTGCCGACTCGGCTGGCGAGCAATTGCGTCTGACGCTTGGGGCTCCAGCGCGGGCCGGCGACTGGTGCGCCTGCGAGGTTGATCACCACGTCAAAGGCTTCGTCGTGGCTGAGTTCGCTCAGTGAATGCACACAGCGAGTGCGGCCGTCGAGCAGATTCGCTGCTTTCAATGGATCACGTGCCAGCACACTCACGGTGTGGCCGGCGTCGAGTAATTGGTTGACCACGGCCTCGCCGATAAACCCGGTGCCGCCGGTGATTAGCACGCGTTTGTAGGCGCTGCTGGCAAAGGGGTTGGACTTGTTCAGAGATTTTTCTGGAGCGGATTTCCGGCGGTCATGGCGATACAGCCAGACCAGCGGCGGCAAAAGCAGCAACAGTGCAAAACCGTCGAGCCACAGGTGCGACCAGACCTGTTGTTGCGCCGAGAGCCACATGTCCTGCGGCGCCCATAACAGGATGCCTGCGATCAACCATCCCCACACTGCCGGGGCTTTCAACCGATTGCCCAAGTGCACCAACGCGAGCATGTACAGCGAATAACTTTGCAGCGTCGCGCCGAACAGCGCGAGCCACCAGACCTGTTGTTCGTGGCCGGCGGCGGGTACTGCGTTGGTGCCCCAGAATGCCAGTTCGAGAACTTGAAGATAGCCGTCGAGTAACCCGGAATGCCCGGCCCAGGTCAGGGTGAGACCGGCGAGTATGTGCACGATCGCGGCGGCGTATAGCCAGAGCACTAGCGCTGGGCGAAGCGAGGTCGAGGGGGCTGGCATTCCGTGTCCTGAGCGCATTCCTTGGGGGTGGGGAGTTTAAAGGAAAAGCTTGGGGTTTCGGGGGTTGTCAGTAGCAGTAGCTGGGTTTGATTGGCGTGGTGGAGTTTTTCTTCAAGTGTTCCAAACCGAAACTCGCGCCTTCGCTACCCTTCGCGAGAGCCAGTTGATAACAGGCCATGGCTCGGGATGGATCTTTGGTACCCCATTCGCCGCTCGCGAAGGTAGATCCCAACTTGCTGATCGCGGTGGCATTGCCCATTTTCACGGCGCCCATCAGTGCTTGCTCTGCAAGCGCAGGATTTTTGCAGGGACCGTCAAAAGTTAGCTCGTTGCCGTCGCAGTAAAACTCGGAAAGCCCCATCGCACCGTTCGGCAAAGTGGTGGCCGCTGCTTTGAATAGTGACTCCAAAGTATTCGTCGGCACCTGCGACGCCATGCCAGAGAGACTCAGAATGGCTGCTTTATAACTGGCGAGTGGGTCTCCGGAGTGCGCTGCACATAACAAGTTTTCTAGCGTGGCCTCAAACAACTCAACGGTGCGAGGCTGGTCTTCCGGCGCACCCAATGCTTCGAACGCCTCGGCACGCTGGAAACAGAAACTTTCTTTCTTGCTCATCGTCGGCGTGCTCGCCGCTACCAGATCTTTTTCCCGAATCGACCAGTCTTCAACACCCTCGAGCACCCAACACGCCTGCCGGGAAAAGTTGAAGGCTATGACGTTGCTCCAACCGGCGCGTCGATCCACAACAGTGGAATGGCTGTCGTCGTATTCCCAAATCACAACACCCGGGGTTTTGCGAGATTCGATAGGCGCCATCAACGGATAGGCCAACCCAGCCCCCTTCTCGCCCGTGGTCACCGGTTCGAAACGACCCGGGTCGGCCTTTGGCTTTAACACCAGCGATTTGACGGTAAACGCAGTGAGCCGGCGCTGTGCTTCGATATCGGCAGAAAACACTGCCAGGAACGGTAAAAAATCCTCGGATGGACAAGCGTCGCTGGCATTGCCTTTATCGGATAGATGCGCGGACTGTTCCGGCGCAATCTTGTCCAGATACGCCGAACGCTCGCGGCTCATTCTGGCGATACACGAGTTGACGGCGAACACATGCGCCGGCATCCCCGTCTCGATCTCGAACGCCTCCAAAGGGCAGTTCGCATCGCGCAATTTCAACCACGCACGTTGCGACTCTTTAACCTTCGCCGCGTACTCCGCGCCCAACGCCGGATCTGCTCGATAGTCAGACTCAAGCCGCGTCATCAACTGCTTGTAGCTGACGTTCAACTGCGCATCGGCAGCCTTCTTCGCCGCCTCCGAGCACGGCACCATTTCCAGACTTGAGGTGACATGGCTGCAGTCATCCTGGGCATAGGCCGCTGAAACCGGCAGCAGCACGGCCAGCAGGGTAAAAATAAAACGGTTCACAGTGTTCTTCCTTGAGTCATTCAGGCTTTGCGTTTGGTGAATCGGGTGATGCATTGCTTGGGTCTGTTCATTTCCCAATAAGTGCTGAGCAACGCTTTGCGCTTTTGGTCGACGCGCAAGTTAACGAAGCCATCGCCACAGTCCGGCTGCAACTCTTCGAACGTCCCGGTTTTGGCTTGATAAATGAACACCCGGTAGTAGTGGTAAGTGCCCATGCCGTCATCGAGTTGCCAGATCGCGAAATCCTTGTCGCCGTTGAAATTGAAATCGTCGAACTGCACATGGAGTTCGTTCTCGGCTTCAAAATCGATTGTCCGCGAATCGCTGTGCGTTTCGCTTTTAACCGCGATATTCAGCGTGGAACCTTCGAGAACCAGCGTCGCGTCGACGCCTTTGGTTGGGCTGAACGTGGTGGTTTCAGCCAACGCCGGGATCGTCCACATCAGGCCGAGCATTGATAACGCCAAAGTTTTGAATTGCATGTACTCGCCCTACTCCCATTTGCATCCGGACTCCAGGGAGGAATCGATGCTGGTATTGAATCCGAAGCTGTACACCTTGCCGTTGGACTGCTTTGTGTAAGACATCGAGACGATCTGTGAGCCTTGAGTCATCAACTCATAGCTACCCGTGACCTTGCCGTTGACGACTTCAGACCAGGTTCTGGTGTGCTGCCAAGGGGCGTCCGGGTCGAGAATTTCGTTTTCTGAATCCGTTAGAACAATGGAAATGGGCTCATTGGATTTGGCGTACTTCACAAAGCCACCAGACCATTTGCTGGCTTCGTCGTAATAAGTGCGGAGTTCGAACTTTACCGGGCTGGTTTCGGAGAGTTCGAAGCAGAGTGATTCGCTGGTGACTGCGCTGTGGGCCATCAGCGGGAAGAGGCAGCAGAGCAACAGAAGTATTTTTTTCATGTTCATTTCCTTATGAGAGTCGGGTTCACTGCTCTTTAACTCCCGGCTTTCTCCAGCAAAAAATCTGTCATCGGTAGGCGTCGGTTACGTGGATAGGCCGTTGTTGTCAGACCGATCCTCGCTGTGTCGCAACCACTTAAACAGAAGTCACGATCTTTCGATCTACTGCTAAACGGATGTCATGTTCGTCGGACATTTCCCGCAAGACGCCGAGCCCTCCATGAACTATCCGACCTTCCCATTCGCCGCTAACCTTGATTTGTCACCGCAAAAAACGGTGACACGGACGTGCAAGTCCGGGTAAAAGACGACGCGCAACGTCATTGGCCGCTGATCGGGCATATCCCTGCTCGCGTTATCGACTGTATGGCGGCTGTGCGCGGGAGATCCTTCTTTCGAGAGCGATCTGCCGGGTCCGTCTGCCCGGTCTTGCACACCTGCGCACAGCTGCCACCTTATTTGCGTGCAAGCGAACGGTGGTCGCTCCTTACCTACAGACGGAGATACACCCATGTTCAAGGTGACGCCCAACCCGCCAGAAAACGCTGGCACCCCCGCCGAACAATCCCTCGACACTGAACAGCTCGACAAAGAAGCCGCCGACCGCGCCTTCGCCCACTACTTCCCGCCTACCATCGACAAACCGTCCAAACGCCGCAAAGGCAGACTCTTCACCATCTCCACCGGCATTGATCCGGAAGCCCTCCTGGCCAACGCCTCCGAAGACATGCTTTCCATCAGCGCCATCGCCGCCAAACTAGCGGACGATGTCGAAGGCTCAAACCGCTCGGTGGCATTGGCACTGAGTCGAATTGCCGATGGCGCGCAGCTCATGGTGGAACGTGCGTTGGATCACTTAGAAGAATTGATCGCGGCAAGGCTGGAAGCGAAAACGTAAGCGGAACGAGGGGGACGGATTAAGTTAACAGCCCGTCCCCCTACCCCGCTGTATCTACTAATTTTTGCTCGGTGTCATAGCCTCAAATGAAGATCTAATATCAGATAACTTAGGATCACTTTTCAGGTTCGACCTAGGTACACATGCAGAAAACTTGACTGTTGCTTCTTTCACGCCTTTTAACCCATAGAAACAGTCGAACCACAGCCCCTTTTTTCTCACCGAGTATTTACTCTCAGCTGCAGCTCTGTCTTTTTCAGAGTCCCACAGCATAAAAGGGGACATTAATACTCTGACTGCGGCGGAGCCCGACGCTGACAAATGAGCAAGATCCACCTCTCCCGTGTCTGACCCTTGTTGCAAAGCTTCATCAGCAGCGTAGCTGTATTTATATTTACCATTACTATCAAAGCGGCCAGATGCAGCCAGGCTTTTCTCAAACGCCACAGGCTCAATTAAAAAAACATTCTCTTCTGTCAAAATATCTGGCTTTAAGCTTACGTTCGAGACCAGTTCTCCGTAGCAAATACCATCTTCAAGTTTTACATTCAATTTAAAGCCTGGGATATCTGGAATTGAAACTCCACACATAACCACCGGATGTGACTGAGCCACCGACAAAACTGCGGCTAAAGACAATCCCATGAGAGGAATTAATAATTTTTTCATTACAAAGACCTTTTATGAAAAGCACTCGACGGGGAAGACGCTAACTCAGAGCACAATAAACCTGGTCCCTTTTTGTTTCAGGGAAAAAAGGGGACAGACCACGCTTTTCGGGTATCTACTAAAACCGTGGCCTGTCCCCATTTCACCCTCGCTTGTCGACTCCAGCTACTCTGACTCCCCTTCATACTTCTGAGTCTCAGAGTTAAATCGCCAAACATGCGCAGTAGTCAACGGCTCTCCGCCTTCGTATTTGATTCTGCCGTTTGATTCCCGCTTGCAAGAAAAAATTTTGATATCCTTAAAAACGCCTCCCTGCCCACCTCCCGACTCCTGCACTTCCACCTTCGCAAAATAGTCAGCGCCAATCAACTTTAAATATCCGTGACATTGAAGTAAAAAACTAAAAACCCGATCGCCGCTAGATCCGACACCCGTCGACGCCTCAAATATAAAGTCATCGATATTATCGTTATTCAGATCGCCTACAAAAACGATCCTTCCGTGATCAACTAACAGCTCCTTGCCGTCTTGTGTCGACAAAACCTTAACCTTACTTTCGCCAACCTTCCAATCAGAAATAAAGCTTATTGAATCTTTCTGAACATCGCATATCTCACCCTCAGAAGCCAAAGTTAAACCTGGAAGAATACCAATCAGAAAAAAACTTAGATATTTCATATCAAACATCCATAATAAAGGTGTTTCTGCCAGGCCTTACGGCACCTTGAGGAAGGTTAGTTCCGTACAAAATCGCATTTGTAAGCGCAACAAATAAATCCGTCCCCTTTACCGTCCCTTTACCTAGCGCTGACGTAAATAAGGCATATAAGAAGTGAGTGGCATGCCTCAGGGGCTTCCGTATCCAGTTGCTGATCACCATTAACGGGGCTTGTATAGCGTATTCGTTCGACTGCTAAATTGCTGCGGTGCTGAGCAGATTATCCAAGTCAGGCATTGAACAGATCTGCTCTATTTGCGCACCGCAAGATTGCTTTCACTTACCGGTCAGCTTGTCCATGCCAGGTTGCAGACGGAAGCTCTTCAGGATTTTGAAGACACCGGGGACAGACCACGTTTTTTGACAATTACTGAAAAGTGGTCTGTGCCCATTTAATTTATTAAACCTCTACTCCCCTGACCAATACCAAATTGTATCGCCCCATCGCGAATCATCTACATTCGGCATAATTTCGCCCTGCTTGAAGTATCGCCGAGAGTTAGCTTGCGCGGGAGTAAACCAATAACCTTGTTTACTACATGGTTGCCCCGAGTCAACACGACCAACTTGTAAGATGCTGGAGCCGGTATAGTTTCTAGCATACTCAACCAAGTCCTTCGGATAAACCATATGATCTATTTTGCTATCATCAATCCCATAAAGAAATGCAATAGCACCTGCTTCAAAGGCCCAGTAACCAACGTAGCTACCATCATCACCATCAATACTTAAATGCGAGTCGTGCCAACTCGCCTGGAGTTCACCAAAAGATTCATACCACTGACCGCAATATTCATTCAAAAGCTTAGATGCCTCGGTTTTGCTAGAGGTATAAATTGATCTGATCAGCTTCGTATATACTGGATGAAACCACTCATCTATATCAGCCCTACCTGCCAAGTTTTTACGTAGCAAATCTTCGTACAGCGTATCCTCACTATTAAAGCCTG
This sequence comes from Pseudomonas sp. NPDC087639, assembly GCF_044743385.1. Lineage (NCBI taxonomy): Bacteria > Pseudomonadati > Pseudomonadota > Gammaproteobacteria > Pseudomonadales > Pseudomonadaceae > Pseudomonas > Pseudomonas sp. NPDC087639. The sequence continues at coordinate 25,363 of NZ_JBIUWI010000041.1, forward strand.
CCGCATCTGTCAAACTTACAAACCTGGCCAATAGATCATTCCGATGCAACAGGATGCACAGGCTGGCCACCTGAACAAACTCCTCAAAATCTGCTGGAGAATCTTCAAGATCTAGTGGCGATATATTCGGCACCCCCTCATACTCAGCCAAGGCATTTTGATACACCTCAAAATTTCGCACGACTCTTTCAAGCGGTTCAAACAACTCTGAAATAGGTTCGCCAGCTGTATACCTGATGATAAAAGCACCGAGAGAATCCTGTTTAATCTCAAAGGCTTTCAAAGATGCTTCCTGGCCTGAAAAATCCTCTTCCAGATTGTGCGTACTCCAATACGATTCCGAAGAATCATAAAAGCCCACAAGGTTTTTATAATACGCCTCTGTAATAAACGGCTGCCTTCTATTCATTTTTATTTAAACCTCAAGCCGCAAAAGCAAAAAGGGGACAGCAAAAAGGGGACAGTTTTATTTAGGCTCAACGATAAAACCATCGGATAATTAAATCCGTCCCCTTTACCCAAAGGTACTTCGATCCTTTCCTGCTACCGGTTTCAACACCAGCGACTTGACCGTCATCGCAGTGAGACGGCGTTGTGATTCGCTGTTGGCGGAAAACGCCGTCAGGAAAGGCGCGAACTCCTCCGAAGGGCAAGCGTCGCTGGCAGGGGACGTCGACGCGCTCTTATAGGCTGCAAGAGCAGGGACGATCTTGTCCAGATACGCCGAACGCTCGCGGCTCATTCTGGCGATACACGAGTTGACGGCGAACACATGCGCCGGCATCCCCGTCTCGATCTCGAACGCCTCCAAAGGGCAGTTCGCATCGCGCAATTTCAACCACGCACGTTGCGACTCTTTAACCTTCGCCGCGTACTCCGCGCCCAACGCCGGATCTGCTCGATAGTCAGACTCAAGCCGCGACATCAACTGCTTGTAGCTGACGTTCAACTGCGCATCGGCAGCCTTCTTCGCCGCCTCCGAGCAAGGCACCATTTCCAGACTGGAGGTGACATGGCTGCAGTCATCCTGCGCATAGGCCGCTGAAACCGGCAGCAGCACGGCCAGCAGGGTAAAAACAAAACGGTTCACAGTGTTCTTCCTTGAGTCATTCAGGCTTTGCGTTTGGCAATGGGAAAAATGGGGACAGACCACGTTTTTTGGATACTACTAAAAGGTGGTCTGGCCCTATTTCACTACTCTGCATCACCGAGACCAGCAATCAAAAAATCGGAATCTGAAAACGCATTCTCCCCATGCACCGATCTTTAGCCTCGCCGAACAACCTGGATGTTATCGCGCAGTTTTCTTCTGCATATCCTTTCCAAGCCGGTCCGAAATCCTCGTTACCACCGACAAACTTCAAAGCTTCCGGATAGTTCATAGCGGTGGCTTTTTCATTAACCAGCGATACGGCTTTATAAAAACCATCTCCTATGACTCCGGTGCGAAGATAAACAAGTTCGGCCACACGAAAACTCGTCAACTGTTTCTTACAAGACAATTGTTCAATCGGAGACTCTCCGCCCTCTTCATCATCGCTCTTGCAATATTCATCCCTGAGAGCTATCCACTTTTTTTGCGTAGAAAGCAGCGCCGCTCTAGTTGATGAATCGAGTTCAGCAGACAACGCTTTGTATTGCTCGTTCAGGACTTTATCAATTTTTTCAAATGATTTCTGGGAACAGCTGATAATGTCAGGATTGGTTGAATTGACGGCGCTACAATCAACCTCGGCCGACGCAACGCCGGTAGAAAGAAATACGACCGACAGAACAGAAAAGACTTTCTTCGTCACTTCCAGCAGTTGCATTTCAACGCCTCCTCAAAAAATACCGCTTCTTTTTCACGTCTTGTGGCTACACCGGCAGTAGTAGGATCATTCTCCCAAAGCCGCTTCATACTTCGCAGCCGGGAAGGGATCAGTTCCGGTTTATCGTTATCGAAATCTTCTTTTATCTGTTTCATCTCTAGCCGCTTCAATGCCTTAGCGGGCGTACTGCCTGACAAGGAGTTGCCCCGATTGACTACGAGAGAAAGTAATACACCCTGGCAATCAGGATGCAAATTAATAGCTTTAGGGTATACATCAACAACTTGTTGCGCATACCGTTTTTTCATGATGACAGCTAACTTCAAAGCGTTATCCTTACTGATGGATATCGAGCTGACGTTGTGCACATAATCGCGCGCATCTTGACCTTTCTTGCCAAGAGCCCCTTTCAATCTTTCTATTTCTTCAGGGGTATACAGGTCCTTAAGCTCTGCATCAACTCTCGCGGCCGTTTGCTGCCCCAGATCGTAACCATAACCTATCGTTACTCCACTGTTGGCATCGGACAATGCATATGGATGTTCCCGATAAGCTTCGATTGCCAACAGAAATTCAAAAAGTTTCTTGGATACTACATATGGCCCAACCGTCGTGTCGAGGGTATACACTTCGGCCTTACATTTCTCAGGGCAGCCGGACAAAAAACCGCCCAACAAACCAAGCAAATGGATATGCTGAACGTTATTATCACTGGTTATGCCATGTTTCCCGACCAGCTTATCCCACCAACTCAGGCGTTCAATTCGAAGTTTTTCTTCCACCCACTGCTGATGAGGATCCGAGACACTATGCCCCATCAGTTCGTCCAGAGAATCCCACTTTTCTCTTTTGAACTGCCACTCGCTTTCGTAACGCGTAACCATTTGGGATATCGGCTGAGAAAACCAAGGCTTGCTTAACGCTTCTTTGATTTCCGCAGGCGTAAGTTTGTTGTCGCCGTTTTTATCAAGCATTTTGTACAAATGCTGCTTAGCGGGACCGTCATTAGCGTTTCCAACGTTTGGCAAATATGTCGCTCGCTCTTCCTCGGTCAAATTTTCCTGAGCATGGAGGGATGCAGCGAGGTGGTCCGCATTACTGACAGTTTCTTCGATGAAACTGAAACCTTCCCACTCAAAAGGTGAATGCCGCGATAACTTGATATCTGGCTCTGCAAACCATCCATTGAGTTCATTCCCGTCGGCATCACCCAATAACCCGTCCAAGCGCCACCACAACGTATAGGTAGTGCTTCCTCCCATGACAACAGGAACCTTTATTTTTCTCTCAGCCGGTAAAGCTTCCAGTACTCCGACAGGAACCAGAAAATCATAGCCAACCGTTTTGTGCGGATCAGTCACTTTAGGTGGATTGGTAGGACCCATTCCCTCCACGTGAGTAACCACCACGCTGCCTTTCGAAATTTTCACTAGCGTTTTTTCAGCTGCTGGAAGTCCCGCAGCCTTCTCTTTGCTCAGCGCGGTAAAGGCCTTCACGTCTTCACAGCTGAACATCTCAACGTGCAGTAGGTTTTTGGGGGCCGAATCGGAGTGATTCTGATACTTCCCTACATGTCCAATCAGACTGCCCGCGGTAATCGGGAATGGAGTCGCCAAGACATGCACGGCGTCCTTTTCGGCTGGCTCACTCTTGGCCTCAAGTAGCCCTTCCCAGACATATCCAAGCACCTCCCCCGCTGCCAGCGGCGGAACAGCATTCCCACTGACGATCTCCAGCAGTTTCTGGTACTTGCCACGCGTCCCGTCGTTTCCGATTTTAACTTGCGTACCGTGCGGCAAAATTGCTTTCACAGCGCCTGACTGGCTGGCAGAGGCGCGTACGACAAGACCTTTCTGAGGCGGAGTCATTGGGTCTTTGGCAGCGGCACCAATGACGTAAGTATTGGGCGTTGGACCTGCGGTCATCTCTCTTTTGAACACCCAGCCTGTACCTGGCGGCAGATCGCTACTGGCTGGCGTGACGCTAACAACCTTGAGCCAACCATTGTGCTCTTCGCCTGTCTCGACAACCGTGCCGCGATTCAAAACTGTCACAACCGTTGCATACCCGGGCTTTCCTCGTGGTTCCTGGCGGACACGTAAGCCCAGAAGTTCATCGTTGGCAGTTGTCTTGACCTGCAACGTACCGCCGCTCCAAAAGGCCGGCCGTTGCAGTGCCTGGGTTTCTTCGTAGCTTTTCCATTGAAACAAATGCATATACAGACTGAAAAAGGTAAGACTCGGGCCGGGAACGGGTGCTGCAGGAGGGGATCCCGCTGGCGCTGGCGGCGCTGGCGGCATCGGCACTTCCAATCGGTGTTTGACCAATACAAAGCCAGTGGAAAAGTCGGACTGGGTTGTACCGAAATTTGACTTGGGGTAGATGCTATCGATTCGATAGGCGACCACTTCCCCGTCCGCTATGCATCGGACTTCTGTCGAGTCTTGCACCAGACCCGAGTCTTCATCGAAATGCACGCCACCATGCCAAAGGCCGTTGGCCCCCAGCGGATAGTAACCGTCCTTCGCTTTGGCGAGAGCCTTGTAGAACTGCTGCGGATCGGTCGCTTCGGCTGCCCCTAATTTCAAGGGATAAGACCATTTTTCTACTTTCTTGCTGGTTGTCTCTGTCATTACCAATTACCTAATTCTGATCCCTGGTGGCTTGGATTGCCGTCGATGTCTTAGCCAGAAAAATTGAGCATCCGCTTCGGTTTGCGTTTGATCTTCTCCTCAGACGCATTCAACAACGCCTGATCCATCAAACTCCCCGCCTTATCCTTATCCGCCGCCCCCGGCAGCACCGGCGGTTTAATGCCAATCCCTGTGCCGGAGCCAGCCGAGCCACCGGCATTAATCTTCACCACCGGCCCAACCACCGTCACGCCGCCAGCATCCAGCTTGATAAAGCTCCCACCCCCAAGAATGGTCAGCTCCGTCCCCGCCTCGATAACAATCTTGTCCCCAGCCTTGAGGTGTATCTCTTTCCCCACGCTGGTCAGTTGCGCAGTCCCCAGCTTCACATGCTGGTTTTGCCCAACCGTGAGGTGATCATCCAGCTTCGCTTCGATCTTGCGGTCGGAGATCGTGGTGCGGTGTTCCTCGGCCTTCAGCTCGGTATAGGTGTTCTTCACCACCGTGTCATGGCGTTCATTACCGACCCGAATCTTCTGATCGTGCTCAACGTTCTCATCCCAATCACGCTGGGCGTGGATGTAGATCTGCTCGGCGCCTTTTTTGTCTTCAATGCGCAGTTCGTTGTACCCGCCGCCACCCGGTGAGCTAAGCGTTTTGAAGACGCTGCGGGTTTTGTTCGCCGGCAAGGCGTACGGCACCGGGTTTTCCTTGTGGTACAGGCAACCGGTGACGAGGGGTTGGTCGGGGTCGCCTTCTAGGAAGGTGACGAGGACTTCCATGCCGATGCGCGGGATGCTGATGGCGCCGTAGCGGTCGCCGGCCCAGGAGCTGGAGACGCGCAGCCAGCAGCTGGTTTTGTCGTCGGCTTGGCCTTCGCGATCCCAGTGGAATTGGACTTTGATGCGGCCGTACTGGTCGCAGTGGATTTCTTCGCCTTTGGGGCCGGTGACGTGGGCGGTCTGGCTGCCGAGGACGCGCGGTTTCGGGTGTTCGAGGGCCGGGCGGTAGAACACGTCCCACGGCGTGGCGAGGAAGGTGTTGCGGTAGCCCTGGTGGAAGTCGTCCTTGTTGTCGGTGGTGTCGCTGGTCACGCCTTCTTCGAGGACTTGCGGCTGTTTGCCTTCGTGGACGATTTCGGTGAGCAGCCACAGGTCGTTCCACTCGCTGCGCGGGTGATCGGACATGGCCATGAAGTGGCCGCTGACCAGTTTGGTCTGGTCGCCGCGACCTTCGGCCTGGCGGTAGTCGGCGCGGTGGCGTTCGAGGGCGCGTTGGCTGAGGAATTTGCCGCGCGCGCGGTCGATGAAGCGGCCGGGGTAGTCGTAGTCTTCGAGATCCGGTTCGGCGTCTTTGCTATCGAGAGCGCCTTCAGGTTTGTACGCCGCTTCCATTTGCAGGCGCGGTTTTTCGAAGTCGTAGTCGCGGCGCGTGGTGCGGCTGGTGCGGGTTTCCAGGCGCAGCTTGAAGCCTTTGATCACCGGTTCGTCGGCGACCATGCCGCTGCCTTGCACATACGCGGTCGGCTGGCCGAGGTCGGGGAACACGGTCTGGTCGTCGCCGAACACCAGCAGGTGGCCTTTGTCGCTGTGCTGGAAGTGGTAGTGAATGCCTTCCTCTTCGCACAGGCGCTGGACGAAGTGCAGGTCGGTTTCGTCGTACTGCACGCAGTAGTCGCGATCCGGGCACGGCTGGCTGAGCTGGAAGCTGTAGGCGTTACCCTTGATGCCGTGTTCTTCGAGGATCAGCGCGATGATTTTCGGCGCCGACATCTGTTGGTAGATGCGCTGGTTGGTGCGGTGATGCAGGTATTGCAGTTGCGGCACCATCGAGACTTTGTAGCGTGTCAGGCGCTTGCCGGCATCGCCCTGGGCGACCCGGTAGATCTGGCCGTGGATGCCTGAGCCTTGCGGGTCGAAGGCGAGAAAGGCCTGCTTGTGCAGGAGCTTTTCCAGGTCGAGATCGGGGTTTTCGCTGACCAGTTCGAGGTCGAAGCGATACGGCTGGCTGATGCCTTCGGTGCCGACAAACGACAGCACTTGCAGGTCGCCCACGTAGTCTTCGACCTTGAGGCTGAAGTGGGTTTCGTTAGCTGAGTTGAACATCGTGTGCTCCCTGTTCGAATGTCATCCGTTACGCCCGAAGTCGCAGACGTTGTAGCCAGGACGAAGTGGCGCCCATGGCGTCACGCAGTTGGTCGGCAGTGATGGTGCGTGCTGCCGGATCAAAGCTCAGCGCGGTTTGTAGCGCTGGCCAACAGTGTTTCGGTAGGTTTTGCGGGGCTTGCAGTTCGCGCTCCAGGTGCTCGTCGCGGGCCTGGGTCGAGGGCAAGCGGCGGAACGGGTGTTTGCCGCTCGCCAGTTCGTAGATCACGCAGGCCACGCCGTACACGTCCGCGCTGGCCGACAATGGTTGGCCCTCAAGCAGTTCGGGGGCGGCGTAGCCCGGGGTCCAGGCGTTGAAGCGCTCACGGCTGAGGTGCGGCAGACCGGGCAAGGTGCCCTCTTCTGCCTGGCCCAAACCGAAGTCGAAGAGGCGCAGGCCGTCTTCGCTGAGCATGACGTTGCTCGGTTTCATGTCACCGTGCAGCACACCGCGACGGTGGGCATAGGCCAACGTGTCGAGCAGCGGCAGGACGATGTCGCGCAGTTCTTTCCACGGCAGGCCGAGGGGCCGCTCGCAGAGCAATTTGTCCAGGGTCAGGCCACGCATGTATTCCATGGTGATGAAGGCCCGCTGGCAGTCGGTGTCGACTTCAAAGGTGTGCGCGCGCACAACGTTGTCGTGGCGCAGGCGTCGGGTCAGGGCGAACTCGCTGTAGAGCAAGGCACTGGCGTCCGGCGATTCGGCAAATTCTTCGCTGAGGATTTTCAGCGCAATGTAAGGGTCGGGATCGCCGAACTGTTCGTGCAGCAGATCCCTTGCCCGGTAGACAGCACCCATGCCACCCGCCCCGAGCAGACGCTCGAGGTGGTAACGACCGGCGAGCACGTCCGGCAGCGCACCGATGCTGGCCTTGGTCGGGGCCAGCGCAGGCTCTGCGTTGTTGGACTTGGCGAAGGCGAAGTAGGTCAGGTTGTTGGCCTGTTCTTCGCTCATCAGCAAGTCATCGATTGGCGATTCGATATTGGTCATTGGCGGATCACCACGGCAGTCAGGTTGTCGCGAGCGGAGCCCCGCAGGGCGCCGTCGAACAAACGTTCCAGCGCCACATGCGGCGCACTCAGACTGAGGGCGTTGCCGAGGGCATCGCTGCTCAGGCCTTGGTACAAACCATCGCTGCAGAGCAAAAACGCATCGCCCGGATACACCTCAAGTTCCAGCACATCCAGGGTCAGTGTTTCGGCCGCACCAACAGCTCGGGTCAATGCCTGAGCCGCCGGATGCGCTGCCGCCTGTTCGACGCTCATTTGCTGTTCGTCGATCAGTTGCTGTTGCAGCGAGTGGTCTTTGGACAGCTGATACAGACGCTGCCCGCGCCACATATAGCAACGGCTGTCGCCGGCCCAGATGCAGGCCGCGCGATTGCCTTCCACCAGCAGTGCCACGACGGTGCTGCCCATGATGCTGTCGTGACGGCCGGCAGTGACGGTCAACTCCTGCCCCAAACGCCGGTTCAGCCAGTGCAGGCACTGGCGGATGGCTTTGAGGCGTTCGTCGAAGTCTTCGTGTTGCGGCAACTCAGCCAGGCTGGCGACGATCAACTGGCTGGCGATGTCGCCCCCCTGATGACCGCCCATGCCGTCCGCGACCACCCACAGCCCCTGCTGTGGCGAGTCGAGGAAGGCATCTTCGTTGCGCGCCCGCACCTTGCCCGGGTCGGTACGCGCCGCGCTGCGCCAAGGACTGGCCACGAGCATCAGAGCTGCACCGGCATACGGAAGGTGCGCAGTACGCCCATGTCGAACGGGTTCGGCGTGCGTTGGCTGGTCAGCAGGTAGTTGGCGCGCAGGCCACCCACGTCGGCTTTCAGCACCAGCACGTCGCGACCGGTCAGGTACTCGGTCTGCATCAGGTCGAACAGACGGAACAGCGACCATGGGCCGGAGTTCTTCTCGATACCGATCGGACGCCCGGCCATTTTGTCCATGACCAGACTGGTGCGGCCGTCTTCAGCATCGGTCGGCCATTTGAACGACATTGGCAGGATCGGGCCGTGACGGTATTCCATGGTCTTGTCGCCGAACTTGAACTCGGAACGGCTGACCGCCGGATCGAGGGTGTACGGCTCAAGTTTGAACTGCACGGTCGGCTCGGCCGGGTTGATCGAGAAGAAGCTCTGACGAATCGTCAGCGCAGCAGCCATCTGATCGAGGTAGACCTTGGACACCGGCAGGCTGTGGCCGTCGACGCTGCGCATCCGGTAGTTGCCCGGATCACCGCTGACGAACGGACGCATATAGCTGTCGAAGAAGCGGTCGACGGTGCCTTGAGCCCGGAAGAACTCGCGGAAGTCGCTGATCGCCACGTCGCTGGTGCTGCTGGCGCTGAACGGATAACGCTTGCTGATGGTTTTGCCATACACGCTGTACAGCTCGTTCTGATAACGACCGTTCAGGTATTGGTAAGCATCGTTGAGTACCAGACGCCAGGAATCTTCAGCCAGCACGTTGAACCACACGCTCAGCGGACGCGGCAGACGACCCGAGGCCGCACGCAGGTTGGTCAGCGCATCACGCTGGCCGCTCATGCGGGTTTTGGCCATTTCGAAGGCGGCTTGCTCCGGCGTACTGGAACGGGCCAGACCGGATAGTTGCAGTTGCAGGTCGTTGAGCGCGCTGAGGGCCGGAGTCAGGTCAGCAGCCGGGCCGTTGTTGTCATCGAGCAAACGATGCAGCGGTTCGAAGCGACGTTGCAGGGACTTCTTGGCGGTGTCCGGCAGGTTTTTCGCGACGTTCAGGGCCGAAGCCTTGTCCGCTACGGCCGAGGCCAGTTTGCCGACTTTGCCCAGTTTGCCTTTCTGCCCGGCTAACGCATCGGCAGCATCGCCAGCTTCATCCACCGGATCGGCGGCGGCTTCGAAGCGGGTGTTTTCGCGGACTTCAGTCAGCAATGCCAGTACCGGCGAATTGGCGGAAGTCAGGCCCGCCAGTTGCTCGGCGCCTTCACCGGCGTCGCTGATCGGCGGCAAGGCCACCTGGCCAACGGCTTCGCTCCAGTAGTTGGCGTAGTCGCGGAAGTACAGTTGCTCCAGCTCGACCATCAGGCGACGCAAGTCCATGTCGCTGATGCCCACGCCTTCGCCCAGCACCCAGTTGTCACGCAGGATGTCGGTGACCAGCGCCGAGCCCTGCACCGAGAAGTACTGCTGATAACCCTGTTGGGTGTAGAAACCCGGGATCACGTATTCGGTGCCGATAAACAGCGAGCCTTGTGGGCCGAGGTGTTGGCTGAAGCGGTATTCCGGCAGGTTGCGCGCCTGCTCGCGGAGCATGCGATAGACCACGGTCGCCAGCGATTCGGCGCGCAGAACCTGACGTGCCTGCGTCACCAACTGATCGTTGAGCGGGTAGATAAACGGCTGCTTCAGCAGGCGTTCGAGGTGGGTATTCAGACCGTTCTGCACCGCGGTGTTGCCGGTGTAGCGCTGCGACCAGTCAGTGGCGACCCAGTCCTTGAGCCATGCGGCGTCGCGACGATCCTTCATGTTCAACATCAGGTACGCACGCAGGCTGTTGAGCAGCTTTTCGCGGTCCTTCATGTTGGCGCGGATCTGCCCTTCGAGCATCGTCGCAACCCGTGGCAGCAGTTGCGACTCAAGCTCGCGCTCGTAAGCCACTTTGACCACTGGATTGACGTCTTCGCCCTGATACAGACCACCGCGCTCGTGGTACGAGACGTCGCCTTTTTTCGGGAACGCCTGCGTCGCCGCGTAGCTGGTGTCGAGGGTTTTCAGCGCGCCCATGGCGTCATCGCGCGGGGTCAGTGCCGAGCGCTGCTGAGTCCAGTTCTGCGCCAGTGTGCGCAGGTTTTCCAGACGCTCGTAGTTGGCCGAGAATCCGCCCGCCCAAAGCATGCCGAACAGCGCCAGCGCCGCCAGTGCGCCGACATACAGCGCACGTTGGCCCCAGTGGATGCGGCTGCGTTCGCGCTTGTCCAGACCCGCGAGATCGGACTCGGGGAAAATCACCTGGCTGAACAGATGATGGATGAAGCGCGAACGACCGCTGCGCAGCGTTGGCAGCACACCGGCATTCATGCCGAGGCTGGCACCGATGCCGGCGGTGGTTGCGTCCATCTCTTGCGTCAGGTGCGGGGCGCTGGTCAGGTAGAAACCACGCAGTTGCGTGGCACGCTGATAACGGTTGCCGGTGAACGCCATGTCGACGAACAGGCACAGGCGCTCGCCGATCTGCCCCAGTTGATGCGGGAAGTCGAGGATGCGGCCACGGCGCTGGGTATCGCGCTCGGAGTGCATGCGCATGATCACCTGGCTGTTGAGGCGACGCAGCAGTTCTTCGAACTCGTTGCGCAGCACAGCCACGTCGGTGCCCTGTTGATCCTTGCGGAAACTGGTACCGAGCACCTGATCGCTTTCTTCGCGGGTCAGTTGATCGAAGAACTCGTCGAAGCCCAGCAGCTTGTCAGCCTTGCTCAGCACCAGATAGACCGGTACGTCGACGTGCAGCTTCTGATAGACGTCTTGCAGACGACCACGAACCTGGCGCGCCAGGGTGTCGATGTCCTGCTCGCTGCCACCGGTGAGGGTTTCCACCGGAATGGTCACCAGCACGCCGTTCAACGGACGGCCGCGACGACGCTTGCGCAGCAGCTCCAGCAAGGTGCGCCAGGCGCTGCCGTCGACTTCGGCGTCCGGCTGGGTGGTGTAGCGCCCGGCGGTGTCGATCAGTACACCATGGTCGGCAAAGTACCAGTCGCAATGACGGGTGCCGAGGGTGTCGCGGGTCAGCTTGCGGTCGATCTTGTTGATCGGGAATTCCAGACCGGAAAAGTCCAGCAGGCTGGTCTTGCCCGAGGTCTGTGGGCCGATCAGCAGATACCACGGCAAGTCACTGCGCCAGCGCTCGCTGCGGCCGCGATACAGGCTCGAAGTCTTCAGGGTTTTCAGCGCGTCTTTGAAACGCGCCTTCAACTCTTTCTGCTCGTCGTCGATCAGCTCTTCACGGCGGATACGATCCTGGCCGTCTTCGGTGGCTTCGACTTCTTTCTTGCGTACACCGGCGCGCCAGCTGACGAAGACCATGGTCAGGCCCCAGATCAGGAACAGCACGCTGATGGTCAGCAGGCGCGAGGTCGCGCTCTCCCAGAACTTGTAGTCATCTACCGCCAACAATGGACCTGCGAACCACACCAGCAGCGCCACGAACAGCACCAGCAGCAGGGTCCAGACCCAGGTCTGGCGCAGGAAGGCGCCGACTTTCTTGAAAAACTTTTTCATCACACGTCCCTGTTTACGGCTGCGACTGCGGTTGAACCGCGGCTGGATCAAGCGGCTGATAAGGTTGCAGAACGGTGTCGCGCTGCTCGCCCAAGACCCAGGCGAAGCCCGAATACATCACCACCAGACAGACGAAAGTGAACAACACCACCATCCACGCCGGCACGATGCGCACTAGGTTGCGGCGCTGATCGTTCAGGCCTTCCCAGTGCGGCGACAACTCGCGCGGCACGTCGCCACGCAACTGACGGATCTGGCGATACAAGGCATCACGGATGCCTTCTAGTTCGAGCATGCCGCGCGCTTGTACGCGGTACTTGCCCTCGAAACCGAGTGACAGGCACAGGTACATCAGCTCCAGCATCGGCAGGTGCTTGACCGGGTTCTTCGACAACCGATCGAGCAGCTGGAAGAACTTCTCGCCACCGAAAGTTTCGTTGTGGAAGCTGCTGAGCAGGCTCATCTGCGACCACTCGCTTTCGTTGCCCCACGGCGTGGTCACGACGGCTTCGTCGACCACGGTGCAGAGCACGTAACGCGCGGCCATCACCTGGCTGCTTTCGGCGCCATTGTGCAGGGCGCGCACTTCAAACAGCTTGAGCCCGGCGGTCAGGCGCTCGTTGAGCGCGTACAAATCTTCGCGGGTCTCGCTGTGTTTGAGGCGCACCACTTCCGAGAGCAGTTCGGACGACGCCGCCACCAGCGAATTGAGGCTGATGTTGAACGCTTCCGCCGGACGCAGGCGCGCAGCGTAGATCATGCGTTCTTCCAGTTGCTCGAAACGCGGCGGCGCGGCGAAGTCGGTCAGCGGACTGGCTGCCGGTCCGTGGCCCTGACGATCGAGCAGGACGGTTTTGTCGTCCTGGTTGTAATCCGTTTCCTTGATCATGTCGGTCAGTTCCTGATGGCCCAGAATTTCAGTTCAAGCTCGGCGAATTCGCCGGACACGTGGAACGCGAAGCCGCCGGAGCGCTCGAGTTGTGCCAGGTCTTCGGAACTGAGTTCGAGGATGTAATAGGTTATGATGGAGTGGAACGCGAACAGCCGCGGGGCCACCGGCAACGGTTTGACCTTGATCCCCGGCAAGTGCAGGTTGACCAGTTGGCGGATGCGCTCCACCGGGCCGACCTTGAGGTGCGCCGGCAAGCGGTGGCGCAGTTCTTCGGAGTCGCAGTTGGCACTGGCCGCCAGCACGAACGAAGCCGAGCCGAGCAGTTTGTGGTCGTGCAACGGCGACACGATGATGCCGTACTGACGCGCTTGCAGGATCAGTTCGATGGCGTGCTGTTCGAGCACCATCGACAGCACCTGACGAATCGCTTCCATCAGTTTGCGGAAGCTCGCGCCCTGGTCGGCGTGGGAGTAGCGGCTGTCCAGACGCGGGCGTTTGCTCTCGCCGGAGAAGGTCGCCAGATCGCCGAGCATGGTCAGCAGCGTGCGATACAACTCTTCCGGGTGCACCTGCTCCAGACCCAGATAGTGGCGCAGCAGCAGTTCAGTGCGGTTGATCAGTTGCAGCATCATGAAGTCGCCGACTTCCGCACCGCCGACCTTGCCGTTGGAGCGAATCCGCTCGGCAATGGTGTCGCCACGGTGGCTGAGCATGCTGATGACTTCTTTCAGGCACGACAGCAAGTAGCTGGAGGCGTGGGCCTGAATGTAGGTCGGCACGAAGTCCGGATCGAGGCTGATCACGCCGTCGGGCGTGGTGTCGAGCACGTCGCAGATCTTCAGCTTCACGTAGGCCTGATCGCTCTGCTGCTCGCCGAGCAACAGTTTGAAGTCCGGGCGACCGCAGCTGACCTGGCTGGCGGAATCGTCGCCGGCGTTGGAGTCGGCCACTTCGGCGTCGTACGCGGTGTAACGCGCGAGCACGTCGGACTGCTCCGGACGGCGCGCCTCGATGTGGTTGCCGGTGACCAGCGGCAGTGCCAGGTAGATCGGCGTGTTGCCGGTGTTCGGCGGCACGTCCAGCGCCAGCGGTTCGGTGTTGCCACCGAGTTCGAACAGGCTGCCGTCCGGCAGAATCCCCGAGGCTTCACTGATCACCAGTTTGCCCATGTTGAGGAACTGCAAGTCGATCTCCAGATTGAGGAAACCCCAGGTGTAGCCACCCAGCAATTGGGTGCGGGTTTTCATCTGGTGATCGAAGTAGCGATCGTTGTGCTGGAAGTGCTGCGGACGCAGCAGCATGCCTTCCTGCCAAATGACTTTGTGGGTATTCATGTTCAGTCATCCGCCTTGGCGAGCACTTCGTTGGTGTTGCGGATACCGGCCTGATCGAGGGTCAAATCGGCGTCGGTAAGTTCCAGCGGAGTGATCTGCACCGTGTAGCGCCATTTGGTTTCCGGCAGGTCGCGGTAGGCGGCGAGGATGCCGACGTAACGGCTGCCCTCCTCTACGCTGAGTTTCAGCTCCACGGTTTCCCCCGGGCGCAGTTCGAGTTCTTCGCTGGCCACCAGATCCGGGTTGAGGGATTCCTTGGCGCGCTCGTAAAGGCTGAAGAAGTCAGCGTTCTCGAAGGTCACCGGGTGCTTGAGTTCGAACAGGCGCACCACGATCGGCGAAGGACGGCCGTTGAGATCCGGGTTCAACTGATCGCTGCCGGTCAGTTTCAGGTTGACCTTGGTCACTTTCGAGTACGGCGACAGCGACGAGCAACCGGCGAGCAGCACCAGCACGGTGAGCGCAGTCAGCGTCTTGAAAAAAGCGGTCGAGCGGCGAGACATGCGCATCATCCTTGGTGGTCGGTGTGGAGGGTGGAGATCAGGCGGATCTGTTCTTCGTAGGCCTGAGCGAAGTCGCGGGCCAGCAGACGCTCGCTCCAGTCATCGTCCTGACGCAGCGCCTGGTGATAACGGCCGAACGCTCTCCAGCGCCCGCCGGACGTGGCGATCAGCGGCTTGTTGTCGCGCTCGAAACGCAGGGTCAATTGCTCTGGCGAGAAGTGCTCCAGCGTGCCGCGTACGGCGGCGCGGCTGGCGGTCAGCAAAGCCACCTGATGCGCCTGCAAATCACGGAACGCGCGCGAGATGGCTTGCTCGGCCGGCAGATGCCCGGGCTTGCTCGGCTGCAACAGAATCTGCAGTGCTTCGCTCGGATCGACGGCGAATTTCAGCGGGTTCTTGTTGGTGCCTTGCACGGTGGTCTGGGCCAGACGCAGCTCGTTCTTCAGCTCCGAACGTGTACGCAGGCTCTGCTGCAAACCGCCGATGCTCTGACGCAGCAGACGCGCGGCGTTCAGTGCCAGGGCTTCGCGTTCGTCATGACTGAGGCCTTTGACATCCACGCCCAGCGCAGCACCGAAGTGATCCCAGAAACCTTCGCTCTGACGCTCGACGGCTTTAGGCGCCGGAGCAGGCTCAGGTTCGGCAGGCGCGGCGATCAGTTCCGGCACCATCAGGCTTTCCATATCGATGCGCGCATAGTCGGCACGCTGACGGGAGTCTTCAGGCTTGGTGTTCGGCGCCAGCAGTTCGTCGATTTCCGAGTAGACGCGCTCTTGCTGTTCGAGGGCGTTAAGCGGATCGAGATCGAGGAACGCGTCGTCGGGGATGATGCTGCCAGCGGCGCGTGGACGGCCGACTTCACCGTCGAAGGTTGCCGGGTCACGCACCAGTCGCGCGCGAATCTCGAAGTCACCCAGCACGTAGGTGCTGCCGTGCTCGATGCGCATCGGTTCGCCCTTGTGCAGGCGTGCGCCGCTTGTGCCGTCCTGAACACCATTGCTGCTGGTGTCGGTCAGGAAAAACGTGCCTTCGCGGTAGCTGACAATCGCGTGATGATTGGACAGATGACGCTTGCGGTCAGGGATGATCCAGTCGCAGTCCTCGCCCCGCCCGATCACGCCGCCGGCCTGTTTGAAGGTCTTCTGGCACAACTCGGTGGGCACGAACTGCTTGGTGTTCAGCATTTCGAAAACCAATTCCATGTTTGATGCTCCTTGCGGTCACTTGCCGCGATTGACCGCTTGCGGATCACCCAACGGGCGATAGTCGTTGTCGTTGAATTTGTAATTGCCGCTACAGCCGCCAAGGCCGCATAGAACGACGAGGGTCAGCAGGACAGCGTGCCAGTGACGAACAGACATCAGAGGGTCTCCAGGGGTAGACAAAGCACAAAGCGCCGACCCTTGCGGGCGGCGCTGAAATTGTTTTTTTGCGGGGAAATCGATGATTTTGGCCTACCCATCGAAATCTCCCAGATTGATGTTCAACCGCCCGAGGCGATACAGCAGCGTGCGCCGGGGCAGGCCCAGTTCGCGGGCGGCGAGGGTCTGGTTGCCGTCGTTTTTGCGCAGGCAATCGAGCAGTAAAGTGCGCTCGACCTGTTCCAGGCGTTCGCGCAGATTCAGACCGCTGCTGTCTTCAGGCATCGGCTCCATGCGCAGGGAAAAATGCTCGGCGAGCAACTCGCCGCCCTCGCACAACAGCACCGCGCGTTCGACCAGTGCCTTGAGTTCGCGAACGTTGCCGGGGAAGGTGTAACCGCACAGGTGCTCAAGCGCCCCGTCCGACCAGCGCACCGGATCACGCTGCAAGAAGGTGCAGGTCTTTTCTGCGAAGTGCCGAGCCAGATCGAGGATGTCGCCTTCGCGCTGGCGCAGGGCCGGCAGTTCGATCGGGAATTGCGCGAGGCGGTAGTACAAGTCCTCGCGGAATTTACCTTCGCTGACCAGCACCGACAGATCGCGGTGCGTCGCGGCGATGATGCGCACGTCGATCTTGTGCGTGTCGTTGGAACCCAGCGGACGGATCTCGCCCTCCTGCAACACGCGCAGGATCTTGGCCTGCAACGACAGCGGCATGTCACCAATTTCGTCGAGCAACAGCGTGCCGCCATTGGCCGCGTCGAACAGCCCGGCGCGGTCGCGGTCGGCACCGGTGAAGGCACCTTTGCGATAACCGAACAGTTCGCTTTCCAGCAGGTTTTCCGGGAACGCCGCGCAGTTCTGCACGATGAACGCCTGAGAACGACGCGGGCCGCAATCATGAATCGCCCGCGCCACGACTTCCTTGCCGGTACCGGTCTCGCCGCGCAACAGCACGGTGTACGGGCTGTGCAGGACTTTGCTGATCAGCGAGTAGGTCTGACGCATCGCGGCGCTTTTGCCGATCAACCCGTAACCGCTGATGCTCGGCACACTGCGCAGTGCCGGTTCCATTACATCCAGCGGCTGACGCAGGCGTTGCAGCAAATGCAATTGCCCCAGCACAAACGAGCCGAGCTGGCCGAGCGAATCAGCAAAGCCCTGCAGGTCGGTGCGATGACGACTGGCACACAGCAGCAAGCCTTCGACAGCCTTGTGCTGATTGACCAGCGGCACGCACAACAGCGACTGCCACGGCGCCGTCGCGGCGGGCAGGAAACTGGTTTCGTGCAGGCTGCCACTGAGGTCGTCGAGGCACACCACGCGGTTCTGGCACAGAGCGAATTGCAACAGTTGCTCACCGTTGTAATCCGCCGGCAGGCTCGCGGCCTGACGCGGTTGCAACGCACCGTCTAGGTACTCGGCGTTCATCCCGAGGCACGTGTGGGTGGCGTCGAGCAGATACAGCTGCGTCAATTCGCAGCCACTCAACTCGGCCAACCCACGCACGAATTCACCCAGCAACGCAGCACCGTCCGCCGCCCGCGACAGACTGGCGAACTGCGCCAGCAACGCTTCGGCATAGACCAGCGGCTGCGGCACTTGAGTGAACATCACGCCCACCTCAGGCGAACTCGCACATCACGCTGGCGTTGCCGTCGAGCGTGGCATGCACACGCTTGAGGCTTTCGCCGGTGGCCATCGCGTCGAGCAGACGATCCGCCACCAGCGGCAGCACGTGCTGGTCGAGCAGGTGGTCGATCAGACGCGCACCGCTGTCGCTTTGCGTGCAACGCTCGGACAGGTGATCGACGAGGTTCTGGCACCAACTGAAATCCAGTTGACGACGGTTGAGGCGCTCGCCGAGACGACCGAGTTTGATCTCGATCAGCTCGCGCAATACCGGGCCACCGACCGGGTAGTACGGCACCACTTTCATCCGCGCCAGCAGCGCCGGTTTGAAGTGTTTGCTGAGTACCGGGCGAATGGTTTCTTCGAGCAGTTCGGCGGTTGGCCGCGCGCCGTCTTCGCAGAGGTCGCTGATCTTGTCGCTACCGAGGTTCGAGGTCATCAGGATCAACGTATTGCGGAAGTCGATCTCGCGACCCTCGCCGTCGTTGGCCACGCCTTTGTCGAAGATTTGGTAGAACAGGTTGAGCACGTCCGGATCAGCCTTTTCGACTTCATCGAGTAGCACCACCGAGTACGGTTTCTGGCGCACGGCTTCGGTAAGCATGCCACCCTCGCCGTAACCGACGTAGCCCGGCGGTGCACCGATCAAGCGCGAGACGGTGTGCTTCTCCTGGAACTCGGACATGTTGATGGTGGTGATGAAACGATCACCGCCGTACAGCAGATCGGCGAGTGCCAGTGCGGTTTCGGTCTTGCCGACGCCGCTCGGGCCAACCAGCAGGAACACGCCGACCGGTGCATCCGGCTTGTTCAGGCCGGCGGCGGTGGCGCGCATCGAGCGATCCAGGGCGTGTACGGCTTGTTCCTGACCACGGATGCGCGTGCGCAGGTCGGTGGCGAAACTGGCGACTTTGGCGTTGTGCTCACGGGCCAGTTGCGCCAGCGGCACGCCGGTCCAGGCGCTGATCACTTCAGCCACCAGACGCGGGCAGACTTCGAAGCTGACCAGACGTTCTTTGACCTGAGCAGCAGTCAGCTCGCTGTGGGTCTTGTTCAGCTCGGCTTCCAGCGCTTCGACGCTTTGGCCTTCCTCGACTTCGGCTGCAATCGTTTCGATCACGGTGCCTTCAGCGTCTTCTTCAACGTTGACGGTCGGCTCGACGGCGGCGGCTTCGCGGGCCTTGGCCAATTGCTGACGCAGCTCCAGCAGGCGCTCGGCCAGCTGCTTCTGCTCAGTCCACAGGGTTTCCAGCGCAACCATTTCGTTCTCGGCTTCGTCCAGGCGCGCTTCCAGTGCCTCCAGCGCTTCGTGGTCGATCAGCAGACCGGCTTCGGCATCGCGGCGCAGGGCCTGACGCTGACGGCCACCTTCGGCCAGTTCGCCACGCAGGCGCTCAAGGCTTTCCGGGGCGGCGGCGAGGCTGATGCGCACGCGGGCGCACGCAGTATCGAGGACGTCGACGGCTTTGTCCGGCAGTTGCCGACCGGCCAGATAACGCGCAGACAGCTCGGCGGCAGACACCACCGCGTCATCACGCAGGTAGATGCCGTGGCTTTTCTCGTAGACCTGAGCCAGACCACGGAGGATGGTTACCGCTTCGCTGACAGTCGGTTCGTGCAGTTGCACCGGTTGGAAACGACGGGCCAGGGCCGGGTCTTTCTCGAAGTATTTCTTGTACTCGGCCCAGGTGGTCGCGGCGATGGTGCGCAACTCGCCACGCGCCAGTGCCGGTTTAAGCAGGTTGGCCGCGTCGGAACCACCGGCATTGCCGCCCGCGCCGATCAGGGTGTGGGCTTCGTCGATGAACAGGATGATCGGCTTCGGCGAGGCTTTGACCTCGTCGATCACGCCTTTGAGACGGCGCTCGAATTCGCCTTTGACGCTGGCGCCAGCCTGCAACAGGCCCATGTCCAGCGACAGCAGCTCAACGCCTTTGAGCACTTGCGGCACTTCACCGGCAGCAATGCGCGAGGCCAAGCCTTCGACGATGGCGGTTTTACCGACACCGGCCTCACCGACCACGATCGGGTTGTTTTTGCGGCGACGGGCAAGGATATCGACCATCTGACGGATCGCGCCGTCGCGGCACAGCACCGGGTCGAGTTTGCCGTCACGGGCCTGTTGGGTCAGGTTGTGGGTGAAACGCTGCAACAGCGATTCGCCCTGCGCGGCCGGTTTGCCGTTGGCCGCCGGTTGCTCCTGTTGCGACAGAGCAAATTCTTTCAGGCGATCGATGTTCAGCTTGGCGAGCAGCGGCTGATAACGGCTGCCGGCATAACGCATCGGGTTACGCAGCAGAGCGAGGATCAGCGCGGCGTCTTCGACCTGGGTCTGGCCCAGTTCGAGGTTGGCCACCAACAGGGCGTCTTGCAGCCATTGCACCAGTTCCGGTGCGAACACCGGGTTGCGCGAAGCGCTGTGTTCAACGCGCGATTGCAGCGCGGCACTCAGCTCACCGGCATCGACGTCAGCATCTTGCAACGCGCGTGCGAGCAAGCCGTTTGGACGCTCCAGCAGGCCGAGCATCAAGTCTTCGACGAGGATCTTGCTGCCGCCACGGGCAACGCAACGCTCGGCCGACCGCTCCAGGTCACGACGGGTTTCGGCGTCCAGCGCCTGGATGAGTTGTTGCAGGTCTACGTTGATCATGGCTCACGTCCTTAATGAATTTTGCTGCCCAGGGTCACCACGCCGTCCGCTTTCTCGCGGCCCAGCCAACTGGTCCAACCGAGGCGACAGGCGTTCTGCTCACCAATGCGCAGTTCGCGGATTTCTTCCTGGCGCAAAACCAGGCGAATGTCGTAATCGAGCGGGTCACGCAGGGTGAACCGCACCAGCGCGCAGAGCGGCTGGTAACCGAAGCCGATCGGCAGGAATTCATGGAATCGCTGCCAGTCGAGTTGGGTGATGTGAATGCGGAATTTGCCGCTGCGGTCGCGCACGTGTTCGCCGAGCACCAGGTCTTCGCCGAGCATGCTGTTGGCACGCCCCAAACGATTGCGCTGCTCTTCGAGAATTTCCACGCGGCGCTCGATGCACTGCTCGATGACCAGGTCTTCGTGCTTGAAGTAGTAACGCAGCACGGCTTCGATCAGCGCCGCCGAGTGCGCCCGCAAGCTGAGCAGGCCGAGGTACGGCAGCAGGCGTTTCCAGTTGAGTTCCTTGGCCTTGCGGATCTCGTCGCCGCCCAGACCGATCAGCGCGAACAGCTGCGACGAGAACGGGTCGATCGCGCCGCTCTGGAAACTCGCGCGGTAGCGGTACTTGCGCCAGATCGGCAGCATCAGCCGTTGCAGGCGATGGTGGAACAGGTCGAGGAAATTGCGCGTCGGGTTGCCGTCTTCGCTGTCGCCCAGTGCCTGCTCGCCGTAGAACGCCGGCAGCGGCGAGCCGGAACCGACCAGCCCGATCAGGTTGAACCGCATGCGCGCGCGCATCTGCCCGTGCTCTTCGAAAAACTCCACGCGATCGACATCGCTGCGCGGGAATCCGAGGCTCGGGTTGGCCTGGAACTCGACGTGATCGTACAAATCGTCTTCGCTCAGGTGCGGGTGTGCCTCGCGCAGCCGGTCGATCACCAGCAGCACGGCCTGAAACAGCGAGTATTCGCGTATTACCCGGGTCAACCCGCTTAAAGCAGGGGTTGCAGACCCATACGTGGTGTCCATTGGTACACCTCTCCCTGTGTGCTTTTTACCCGCAGCTCATGGAATGAATTGAGACTGGCGTAAAGCGCGAAAAACTCGTTAAGAACCGAAGCGAAAACGAACAGGTCGCCTTCGCCGATATACCCTTCCGGGTCGATGGTCAGTTCGGTGCGCAAACCGCGCACCGGCAGGCCACGGTGCAACCGATCGACGTGGTGGTGCTTGATGTGTTTGAGGCCGCCGAGCAGGCGCTTGCTGACCTTCTCCGCGTGCTGGTCGTAGTAGCGCGGCAGGTCGTAGGTTTCCAGAATCACCTTCAACGCATTGACGTCGGCCAGCGACAGATAGTTAAGCGACATGTTGCTGATCAGCTTCCACAGGAAGTCACGGTTCAGCGGCGGCGCAAAACTCGATGTGGCCGGGGTGATGTTGCGGAAACTAAGGAACTCCGGGGTCTCTTCGCAGGCCATGCAGATGTCGCCGAGCTTGAGCTTGCGCGGCAAATTCTGGTTGGTGCACATCAGCTCGATCGACAGGGTTTCATGGGCTTCGGTGTGGCGAATGCCGAAGCTCAGGTAAGTGTCGAGGCCGTCGTGCAGCAAGGACGAACGCTGTCGAATGCTGTAATGCGGACGGCTGTTGGGCACGTCGAAACTCGGGTCGTGCTCGAAGGATTCGAACGGCACGTACTCCTGATAACCGAGGCCGCCGGGCTTCCAGCCGGTCACGGTTTCCACCGAGAACACGCCGCAGTTTTCCAGATCGTATTCCGCCGGCAGCAGCAGGTATTCGTCCTGTTTGCCGTCGAGGCGGATCGGCAATGCGTCGTGGGCGAACAGGTTGGCAATCGGCGTGCAAAACAGCTTCACGTTATCCAGGGTCGGACGCATGCGCATGATGCCGCTCTTGCGGATATCAAAGCGCAACTCCAGGCCGCGCATCTGCTTGAGGGTGTCTTCCGGCAGTGCCTTGAGAATGTCCAGACCGTTGACGTCGACGAACAGGAACTTGTCCTGAAAGGCGAAGTATTCCTGCAGGTAGCGATAGCCCCGGAAGGTGTTCAGCGGATACGGAATCAGCGCTTCTTCTTCGGCAAAGCCCACCGGTTTGACCCGGTCACCGGGAATCTTGAACGCCATCGGTTTGCCGCTGACGCCATCAATCGGCTTGCCGGCGCCGTCGAGCGGGATCAGCTCGATGCCTTCGAGGTTGCGCAGCAGGCTCAGGTAAAGCATCTGGCTGATGTAGCGCTCACCGGCAAAGTGCAGGCGCAGTTTGCTCAGCTCCAACTCGCCGAGGTGGCCGTCGGCGCTCATTTCCAGACGCAGGCTGAGCAAAGAACCGTCGCCCTTCACCGAGTAATTCAGCGCTGCCAGATCCAGCGGCAATACTTCGGTCGGGTAGCAGGTGCGGAAGCGGCAGCGCACGTCTTCGATCGGCTTGCTTTCCACCGGCGTATCGCGCGCGACCACCAGCGCCGGGCCCGAACGCTTGAGCGGATCGAACTGCAAAATGCTGAACGCCGGCAGCGGGCGCATGTAGTTCGGCCACAGCAATTGCATCAGGGAATGGCTGAGTTCCGGCAACTCGTCATCGAGTTTCTGGCGCAGCCGCCCGGTCAGAAACGCAAAGCCTTCCAGCAACCGCTCCACATCCGGATCCCGCCCGGCCTGCCCCAGATACGGCGCCAACGCCGGACTACGCTCGGCGAAACGGCGACCGAGTTGGCGCAGTGCGGTGAGTTCGCTTTGGTAGTAGTGGTTAAAGGACACGGGTTACCTGCCTGAAAAATGAACTCATAAAAAAAACGCTCCGCCACCGAAATGCCGACTCATTTTTTACCGCCGCCTTCTGCGGCGCACCACGTGGCATGGTCAAGCCGATCAAATGACGGGCATGCATTGGATTTGCGAATGAATACGTAAGGCGCTGCGGGCTCGTAGGAGAAGTAGTAATAGTTCTTCCCATCCTCGCCATAGATCCAGTAATTCGACGACCCCTCATTTATCTCATAAGGCTCGAATGAAAAAATGGAGGATTCAGACGGGATGAAGTTAACGCCATCCATCAACATCATGAGCGCATTGGGAAACACGTTTGTCAGTGAAAACAAAGCCACAGCAAGAATTGCGACAGACAGCTTCATGAGCTTGCGCCTACATACTTCATCATTTGAAAAATATAATAGAGCCGCACTCATCACTTCACCTTTCTCGATTTCCAAATCACGAACTTACTACCATTTGGAACAGCCACCTTTTTTGATACGCCACATGACAGGGCTTATCACAAGCACCTCTAACGCCTCTCGGAAAACAGTAAAAACTTACTCAAGATTTTAAAAGTAAAAACCGTAACAACTGAAAAAAATGCGCCAACCACTAAAACATAGGGAATATAAGTCAACCACAAAAACATCATACCCAGACCAGCTAGCCTGCCAAACGCCAAACATCCGATGCCATAAACAACCCAAGGCACACCATAAAACGGGATAAAAACTACAGGAGCCCACCAAGCAAGACGCACGACTTCAAGCTCAGTTCTCCTAGAAATCAAACGAGTAGAAAAAACCGCGAATAACACATAGGCCACCAGCCCGAAACCAAGAACGTATATAAGGACGAACTGTTCCATCCCACCACGCAGCGGGCTGGAAAAATAGAAAGCATCAAGCAACAGCAAAACCGGCAACACCACCATTGGCAACCAAATCGCTGATTTAAAATAACTCACATACGTCATTTCAACGTCGACTCAGTAGAGTCGTCCGGCATAGGCTCTTCCCAGATACCCATCCAGCGACCATCGTTCGGACTAAGATTTTTGAAAAAATTATTCCACTCCTCAATCGGCCGCATTTCCAGAGCTTCTTTTTTTAACTTTCGCCTTCTCATCTCGTTTCCAAGAGTGCCTTTGAAGTTTCCCTCTTCATCAACTTCTATGCGAATCGCCGAAGAGATCATCGGATACTTCTTATCACCAAATAGCGCAACAAGAGCTGCAGCCTTCCGAACATGCACACCTAAAAAAATAGACTTTCCAGAAGCATCAGTAATAAAAGCCTCGCAGTTCGGAAAACCATCACCAGTTATATATGTCACTACATCTAAATGCTTCGCCACTCGATCGAGCGTCATTATAACTTTGTAACTTACGTCCAGGCTTGGCACGAATGTCACTCCTGTCAGTTTTTTTGTTTCCGCTGAAAATGGAAAAGCGTGATTCTCACCTGCGTAACCACCATCAACCCAAACAGTAGTGACTGCACCCTTTTCACTTTTAATTGATGGCCAGCTTCCGCCTTTGGGCTTTAACTCTGCATCATAGTGAGTATGTTCTTCACCCGCCTTCCCGGAATCATTCGACTCCGTTTGCGTATTAACAACTTCGTTCGTTGCCAGCTTTACAAAAAACCTATGCCATACACGTGAAGTTATGAGCGTACCTTGAGCGCCAGAGAGGCCGCTTGGCTTTAACGAAAAGCCGCGTGCATCACCTTCGAAGTAAAAGCCGCTCCACCCAAACGTTTTCCCTGGGTGAAACGATCTTATATTGAATTCATAAGTTGAAAGCTTTGCTAATTTTACGGTCGCGACCTGCCCCTCACGATTGGTAGAAGGGGTGGAAGGAGCCTGGGCCAGAGGCGTAACGTTAGACATTCGCGACTCCTGCTGGAGGAAGCAGGGAAATTTTCAGTATCTGGGAAGCTTTACCGGTGCTAACAGCGTTGGTGTGACCGTTGGCGTCCGTCACGCCCTCATAAATCTCACCTGACTCGGTCTCCAATCGGTAGCCGTAATTTGCCACCGGGTTACCTTCGTCGTCCCTCAAAACGAAAAAGTCATTGAAATAGCCAGGCATTGGAACTGGCGGCACAAACGGCGCCGGCGAATGCGAATTGCCGATAATCACCGTCCCGGACCCAGCCGTGACCTTGTTGCCGTGAGATCCAGCTGAACCTACTGTCGCAGCCGGTTTGCCGTTGATCAAAACGGTAGTGGCAAGGTCGCCGACCATCGCACCACCACACGCCGAGGCATCGCCTTGGCGGGCGGCCGCGAGGCCGTCGAAGAACACGTCGCCGGAACCGGCGGCGATCGGGTTGGTACCGTGGCCTGGAAGTGGGCAAGCGGTGGGGTCGGATACGCGTGCTGCGGGTTTGCCAGACATCGGGGTTCTCCTTAGTTGACCTTCACTTGACGACTGTTTATTTCCTGACCACACGCGGGAATATTCCAGCCCTCGTAACCCGTCGCCGTCGGGTAGATCGCATGACCAAATACCCACTGCGAGCGCTCAGCGGTAGTGAACTCGTTCTGCCAGAGCAGCCATTCGGACGACTTAAGCAGCGTGCCGTCTTTTGCATAAACGCGGAAAAAGGCTTCGCTGGCGAATAGTTTGAAAAGCTTTCCCGGTATGCCGAAGGCTGAGTACTGCGGAATGTAGGAGCGGATGGAGCACGTGCTATTGTCATTCCAGACAATCGAGTACTCGTCAGCCAGCCGTGCTGCCGTCGTTTTCACGTAACAGGCAACTGAAATCAGGGCAGTAGCGGTTAGAGCCAGAAATAGCAACGCGCTACGTCCCAACTTTGCCAAACTACCTTGATTCACGGCGCTCCCTCGCATGGTCCTAATTCACCTTCACTTGTCCGCTGCCATCCAGGCGCGCGGAAAAACTGACCTGACGCTTGAAACCTTCAACTTCCAGAAGCCCTTCGATACTGAAGGCCAGGCGAAGCTGATCGTGGTCACGCGGCAGGGAAATGACACGCACGTTGCTCAGGCGCGGCTCGTAGGCTTCGATGAAGTTTTCGATGGCCAGACGGGCCTGACTCAGGGAGTCGTGCAGGCTCAGACGCATGTCATTGAGATCGGGCAACCCGTAGTCGGACAGCGTTTGCACGCTGCCGGCCCGGGTGCTGAGCATTTTGGCCAGATGGGCAGCCACAGACGCCATGGCCGAAGCTTCGAGGCTCCTGCCTTTGCGCTGTTCCGCGTCGCCATTGAGGCGCTCGAAAAGACTGCCGTATCCGTCCATGAGTCGCTCTTACTCTTTGTCCAGCTTGCCAACCAGCGACAGGGTGAAATCGGCACCCATGTACTTGAAGTGCGGACGCACGTTCAAGCTCACGCGGTACCAGCCCGGCTCGCCTTCAACGTCGCTGACGATCAGTTGCGCAGCGCGCAGCGGACGACGGCCACGTACTTCGGCGCTCGGGTGTTCCTGGTCGGCCACGGACTGGCGG
>NZ_JBIUWI010000042.1:0-50418 GCF_044743385.1 Pseudomonas sp. NPDC087639
GTCGATTCCGAGGCGCTGGAAACTGCACTGGCCACCAAACTGGCGCGTCCATGTGCAAGCCAGGAGTTGACCACCTACGGCTTCGTCGCGCCGTTCGGCAAAGGCGAAGATGCTCCACTGGTGCACATCAGCGGTGATTTCCTGCTGATTTCTGCGCGTAAAGAAGAACGCATTCTGCCGGGCAGCGTCGTGCGCGACGCGGTCAAGGAAAAGGTCGAAGAAATCGAAGCCGAGCAGATGCGCAAGGTCTATAAGAAAGAACGCGACCAGATCAAGGATGAAATCATCCAGGCGTTCCTGCCGCGCGCCTTTATCCGCCGCTCGTCGACCTTCGCTGCCATCGCGCCGAAGCAAGGGCTGATTCTGGTCAACTCGGCCAGCCCGAAACGCGCCGAAGACCTGCTGTCGACCTTGCGTGAAGTGATCGGCACCCTGCCCGTTCGCCCACTGACTGTGAAGATGGCGCCAACGGCGGTGATGACGGATTGGGTTACCACGCAGAAAGCCGCTGACGACTTCTACGTGCTGGACGAGTGCGAACTGCGCGACACCCACGAAGACGGCGGCATCGTCCGTTGCAAGCGTCAGGACCTGACCAGCGAAGAAATCCAGCTGCACCTGAGTACCGGCAAAGTGGTCACTCAACTGTCGTTGGCCTGGCAGGACAAATTGTCGTTCATGCTCGACGACAAGATGACCGTCAAGCGCCTGAAGTTCGAAGATCTGTTGCAGGATCAAGCGGAACAGGACGGCGGCGACGAAGCCCTGGGCCAACTGGATGCCAGCTTCACCCTGATGATGCTGACCTTCGGCGACTTCCTGCCGGCGCTGGTTGAAGCGTTGGGTGGTGAAGAGACTCCGCAAGGGATCTAAAGCCTCTCGCAAGCACCTTCTTCCATAGAGGGTGCCTGAAAAAAGATCGCAGCCTTCGGCAGCGCCTTCATTTGGAATGCATTTTCCTGTAGGCGCTGCCGAAGGCTGCGATCTTTTTGCAAGCACCGTATGCTTAGCTTCCTAACGCTTTCACATAACAAGGAACAAGCCATGCGCGCACTGGCTGCACTCAGCCGCTTCGTCGGCAATACCTTCGCTTACTGGGTTCTGATTTTCGCCGTCGTGGCCTTCCTGCAACCTTCGTGGTTCCTCGGCTTGAAAAGCGCGATCGTGCCGCTGCTCGGACTGGTGATGTTCGGCATGGGTCTGACGCTCAAACTCGACGACTTCGCCGCTGTCGCCCGCCATCCATGGCGTGTGGCGCTGGGCGTGGTTGCGCACTTCGTGATCATGCCCGGCGTGGCGTGGTTGCTTTGCCAGGTGTTTCACCTGCCCCCGGAAATCGCCGTCGGCGTGATTCTGGTCGGTTGCTGCCCAAGCGGCACCTCTTCCAACGTGATGACGTGGCTGGCTCGCGGTGATCTGGCACTGTCGGTGGCCATCGCCGCCGTCACCACCCTCCTCGCCCCGCTACTGACCCCGGCGCTGATCTGGCTGCTGGCTTCGGCGTGGCTGCCGGTATCGTTCATGGAGCTGTTCTGGTCGATCCTGCAAGTGGTGCTGCTGCCGATCATCCTAGGCGTGGTCGCGCAACGGTTGCTCGGTGACAAGGTGCGTCACGCGGTGGATGTATTGCCGCTGGTGTCGGTGGTCAGCATCGTGATCATCGTCACTGCGGTGGTCGCCGCCAGTCAGGCAAAAATCGCCGAATCCGGTTTGCTGATCATGGCCGTGGTGATGCTGCACAACAGCTTCGGCTACTTGCTGGGCTACTTCACCGGACGTCTATTCAAATTGCCGCTGGCTCAGCGCAAATCGCTGGCGCTGGAAGTCGGCATGCAGAATTCGGGGTTGGGTGCCGCACTGGCCAGCGCACACTTCTCGCCACTGGCAGCGGTGCCAAGCGCGTTATTCAGCGTCTGGCACAACATTTCCGGAGCGTTGCTCTCCACTTATTTCCGGCGGATGAGCGAGAAAGAAGATGAACAGGCGCTGGCTCAACGAGCTACGGACTGATCGGGAAACTTGATCCCCGGGTTAATGCGCGGCACTCTATTGCGCAACGCGGGGACGACCTCGCGGCTCGATCGAGTTTTTTAATCTGGGGACGACCCCGTCAATCGATGGAGGTCTCTCATGTCCTGGATCATTCTGTTTTTCGCCGGCCTGTTCGAAGTTGGCTGGGCTGTCGGCCTGAAATACACCGATGGCTTCAGCCGTCCACTTCCCACTGCACTGACCGTTGCGGCCATGGCCATCAGCCTTGGCCTGCTCGGCCTTGCGATGAAGGAATTGCCGCTGGGCACGGCCTACGCGATCTGGACCGGCGTGGGTGCCGTGGGTACGGTGATTGCCGGGATTATTCTGTTTGGTGAGTCAATGGCGTTGATTCGGCTGGCCAGTGTGGCGTTGATCATCACCGGGTTGATCGGGCTCAAGGTCAGCGCTTAGGCCTCTACAGCTATCGCGAGCAGGCTCACTCCTACAGGGGAACGCATTCCAACTGTGGGAGCGAGCTTGCTCGCGAAGAGGCCAGATCAGGCGACAACTATCTAACAGTGCCCCGCAACTCCCCCACCAACCCCTGCAACTTCAATGGCTCTGCCGCCTCCACCGTCACCGGCGTTCCCGCCACCAACGTCACCCGCGACCACAACCGGCGGAACACGCCCTTGTTCGGATCGCGACTGAAGAAACTCCCCCACAACCCCTGCAATGCCAGCGGAATCACCGGCACCGGCGTTTCCTCGAGAATCCGCGTCAACCCACCCTTGAACTCGTTGATCTCGCCATCGGCCGTCAACTTGCCCTCCGGAAAAATGCACACCAGCTCACCGTCCTTCAGATATTGGGCGATCCGGGTGAAGGCCTTTTCGTAGATCTGGATGTCTTCGTTGCGTCCGGCAATCGGAATAGTCCCCGCCGTGCGGAAGATAAAGTTCAGTACCGGCAAGTTGTAGATCTTGTAGTACATGACAAAGCGAATCGGCCGACGCACCGCGCCGCCAATCAACAGCGCATCAACAAACGACACGTGGTTACACACCAGCAACGCCGCGCCTTCATCCGGGATCGCTTCAAGGTTGCGATGCTCGACGCGGTACATGGAATGGCTGAGCAGCCAGATCATGAAACGCATGCTGAACTCGGGGACGATCTTGAAGATGTAGGCGTTGACGCCGATGTTCAGCAGCGACACCACGAGGAACAGTTGCGGGATCGACAGCTTGGCCAGGCTTAACAGCACGATTGAAACGATGGCGGACACCACCATAAACAGCGCGTTGAGAATGTTGTTGGCCGCGATCACCCGCGCCCGCTCGTTCTCGGCGGTGCGCGACTGGATCAATGCATACAGCGGCACAATGTAGAAACCGCCGAAAATACCGAGGCCGAGGATGTCGACCAGTACCGCCCAGGTGTGGCCAAAGCCAAGCACTTCGGTCCAGCTATGGCCGGTGACACTGTCGGGAATTCCACCGGAATGCCACCACAGCAGCAGGCCGAACACCGTCAGGCCGAACGAGCCGAACGGCACCAGACCGATCTCGACTTTGCGCCCGGAGAGCTTCTCGCAGAGCATCGAACCCAGCGCGATCCCCACCGAGAACACCGTTAGAATCAGGGTGACCACGGTTTCGTCGCCGTGCATCCACTCCTTGGCGTAGGCCGGGATCTGCGTCAGATAAATCGCCCCGACAAACCAGAACCACGAGTTGCCGACAATCGAACGCGACACCGCAGGCGTCTGGCCCAAACCTAGTTTCAATGTGGCCCAGGACTGACTGAAAATATTCCAGTTCAGGCGCATTTCGGGCGATGACGCCGCTGCGCGGGGAATGCTGCGGCTGGCCAGATAACCCAGCACGGCAATGCCGACGATGGCGATCGACACCAGCGGCGCGTAGTGGGTCGAGGACATGATGATCCCGGCGCCGATGGTCCCGGCGAGAATCGCCAGGAATGTGCCCATTTCCACCAGACCGTTGCCGCCGACCAACTCTTCCTCACGCAACGCCTGCGGCAAGATCGAATACTTCACCGGCCCGAACAGCGCCGAGTGGGTGCCCATGGCGAACAGCGCCACCAGCATCAGCGACAGATGATCGAACAGGAAGCCGACCGATCCTACCGCCATGATCGCGATTTCCGCGAGTTTGATCAGACGGATCAGCGCGTCCTTGGCGAACTTCTCGCCGAACTGCCCGGCCAGCGCCGAGAACAGAAAGAACGGCAGGATAAACAGCAACGCACACAAGTTGACCCAGATGGAGCGGTCACCCTCGATGGTCAGCCGATAGAGAATGGCAAGGATCAGCGACTGCTTAAACACATTGTCGTTGAACGCACCGAGCGACTGCGTGATGAAAAACGGCAAAAAACGCCGGGTGCGCAGCAGGTTGAACTGTGAGGGGTGACTCATCTTCCGTGTTTCCCTGATGTTGGGTAGTGAGGCCTGGGTTCTTGTATTGGAATCTCGAACCGCGATCCAGGCCACACCTTACCTAAACTTTTCAGGTTATTTCTTCAAACCTGCAATGCAGGGCGAGACAAACAGCTCGCCACGCCACGCACCTTGCACCGTCCGTTTGCCCACAATCAGCCACATCACCGCCAGCAACGCCACCAGCACACAGCCGACCACACTGAAAAAGCCGAGGTTCAAGGTGCTGGCAAGTTTCAGCGTTGCCAGCGAATAAACGCCCAACGGGAAGGTAAAGCCCCACCAACCCAGGTTGAACGGAATGCCGTCTCGCAGATAGCGCACGGTAATCAGCAGCGCCATCAGCATCCACCACAGACCGAAGCCCCACAGCGTGATCCCGGCCACCAAACCAAGGCCCGCAGCGATTTCACCAATGCCCGGCAAACCGTTGGCGGCGAAGATGGCCGGCGCATCAGCGCCAAGCAGGAGCATGCCCAGCGCACCGGTGCCGATCGGGCCCAGGGCCAGCCAGCTCGATGCGGCCATGTTTTCGTGGGGCAGTTTGTGCAGGGCCATGCGCAGCAACAGGATCGTCAGAATGCTGAACGCGACCGGTAGGGAAAATGCCCAGAGCACGTAGCTTGTGGTCAGCACCACCAGTTGCGAGTGGGCATCGCTCAGGTGCGGTGCGAGCAATCCACCGCTGGCCGCAGCCACCTCTGCGGCTACCACGGGCAACAGCCAAACGGCCGTCATCTGGTCGATGCTGTGTTCCTGACGGGTAAACATCATGTAGGGGATCAACACGCCACAGGCCAGCGACATCGCCACGTCAATCCACCACAGCACTTCGGCGAGATGGATGACGCCATTGCCCCAGCGCGGCAGGCCGAACAGCAGAAAGCCGTTAATGATTGTCGCCAGGCCCATGGGAATGGTGCCGAAGAACATCGACACAGTGGAGTGGCCAAAAATCCGCCGCGCTTCATCGAAGAACAGTATCCAGCGGGCGGCATAGGCAGCGGTAAACAACGTGAACAACAGAATGTTGAACAGCCATAGCCCTTCGGCCACGGCGTGTAAACCCGGAATCGCGACCGGTAAATTCGCCAACGCCAGAGCCAGCACGCCGGTGCCCATGGTGGCGGCAAACCAGTTCGGGGTGAATTGGCGGATCACTTCGCGCGGATGCTGAAGTTGGCTGAACGGCTTGATGCCGGGTTTAACGCTGTTAGGGCAAGTCATCATGAACTCCTGTCCTCTGTTGAGGTTGAGTCCATGGTAGATCTGAATCGAATATCTATATAACGGGTAATTTCTCTAACTGTTATCTGTTTTATAGATAAGCAGTCAGACGCTGCCTTCGCTCTCGATCACCAGAATCCGCGCCGCGCCCTGCGGATGGGCGACGTGTTCGGTGCCGACCGAGGCGTGGAAGATGTCTCCGACTCCGAGCAACGTCTGCTTTTCCTCACCGTTTTCGCGATAGCGCATCTGTACTTGCCCATCGAGCACCACGAACACTTCTTCGCCGTCATTGATGTGCCATTTATACGGTTGATCGGTCCAGTGCAGACGTGTGGTGATGCCGTTCATGTTGGCGATATCGAGTGCGCCCCAGGCTCGGTCGGCGGTGAAGGCCTTGCTGCGAATAATCTTCATGAGTGGATCCGAGAACAGAATGACTGGGGCAAGGCTAACCGAAAGCGCTGCGGTTATGGAGCGCCGCACACCTTGGCCGGTTGCGGACGCAGACTGAGCAACAAAGCACCGACGGCCAGTACGATGAGTACCCCGCCATACACATCGGTCATGGCAAGCAGTCCGAGGCTATGGGTGAAATGTCCAGCCAGCAGAGCCGGTAAGCAAAACGCCAGATAGCTCAACACGTAATACGCCGACATCAACCCGGCCCGTTCATGGGGCAATGCCAGCGGCACCAGGCTGCGTACCGCGCCGAGGAAGCCTGAACCAAAACCACAACCGGCGACCAGCGTACCGAGGAAAAACAGCGACAGACTGGCGCTGTGCACACCCAGCAGAATCAGCACCAGACCGCTCGGCAGCAAGCTTGCACCTATCTGCAAAGCCCGAGTGGCGGCACCATTACGCAAGGTGAAAATCATCAGCGCACCGGTCACTGTCAACGCCGCCACGGTCGCGCCACCGATCAGGTTGGAGGTGGAACCGGTGGCGGTGCGCACCAGCGATGGCGCCAGCGATGCGTAAAAACCGCCGAGCGCCCAGGTCGCGGTGTTCAGCGGCAGCACTCGCCACAACGTGGCACGGGCCTGAACCGGTACATGCAAAGTCGGCCGCAACGAGGCCCACGCCCCGACTTGCGGCGTAATGCTTTCCGGCAGGCGCCAGACGTACAACGCCTGCCCCACAAACAGCGCGAGCAGCAGCCAGTAAGTCAGTTGCAACGGCGCCGGGGCAAATTCGGCCAGCAAACCACAGCCCATTGCCCCCAATGCCATCCCGAGCAACGGGGCAACGCTATTAATCAATGGCCCGTGCTGGCGGTCAGTATCGAGCAGCGTCGCACTTAACACCGCAGTGGCCATGCCGGTGGCAAAACCTTGCAGTACCCGCGCTCCGATCAACCAACTGACGCTGTCGGCATAGATAAACAGCAACATCGCCAGCGCATTGAGCAGCACCGCGGTGAAGATCACCGGTTTGCGTCCCAAATGATCCGAGAGCGAACCGACGGTCAGTAGAGCCGCCAGCAGGCTCAACGCGTAGACACCGAAAATCAGGGTCAGCACCGCTGCCGAGAAGTGCAGTTGATCCTGATACAGGTGATACAACGGCGTCGGCGCGGTGGAAGCGGCGAGAAAACTGAGTAAGGTGATCGCCAGAAACCACAGGTTCGAGCGATGGGAAACGGGACTATTCATGTGCAACTCCGCAAAAGCTAATTTTTTGCTTTTGCGGAGTGTGCTACCGCCCAACGCTTAAAGCAAATTCTTTGTGTTAAGGTCTGCCGCATGGCTATTAAAGAAGGTTTACGCCCGGGCGGTCGCAGTGCCCGAGTGCAAGAGTCGATTCACTCGGCAGTCCGCGCGCTTCTGCAAGAACAGGAGCGTTCAACTGTGACCGTGCCGCAAATCGCGGCGCGCGCCGGGGTGACGCCGTCGACGATTTATCGGCGCTGGGGTGATCTGGCGGCGTTGCTGGCCGACGTCGCCCTCGCCCGCATGCGTCCCGACAGCGAGCCGGCGCAAACCGGTAGCCTGCGTAGCGATGTCCGCGCGTGGGCCGAGCAATACCTCGACGAGATGAGTTCGGAGCCGGGCCGCAACATGATGCGCGACGTGCAGGCGAGCGCGACGCCGGGGTATTGCGTGACGATTATCGGGGCGCAGTTGCAGACCATCATCGAACGGCACCCCGCTGAAACGGCGCCGAGTGTTGATCGGTTGATCAATCTGGTGGTGGCGCCGGTGGTGTTCCGGATTCTGTTTTCGGCTACGGCGCTGGAGATAGAGGAGCTGCACCGGTTGATCGATATTGCGTTGAAACAGGACTGACGCCTTCGCGAGCAAGCTCGCTCCCACAGGGGAATGCATTCCAAATGTGGGAGTGAGCTTGCTCGCGAAAAGGCCCGCCCAATCACCATCAAAACCACCCGATTCCCTGCCTGCGACACCCCGCCACGCCACGACCTTGGTCGACACTGACTAACCGCCGCACTCATGCGAGACTGTCCGCCCGGGCAGGAGTGCCGGGGAGTCTTCTGTCGGGAGTGTTGCATGCCGTTGTCCACCGGGCTGATCGCCGTCGTCGCCCTGGCCTATATGGCCATCATGTTCGCCATCGCCTTCTACGGCGACCGTCGCAGTGCGCCGCTGCCGCCGCGAGTGCGTGCCTGGGTGTACAGCCTGTCGCTGGCGGTTTATTGCACCAGTTGGACATTCTTCGGCGCGGTTGGTCAGGCCGCCGAACAGTTGTGGTCATTCCTGCCGATTTACCTCGGGCCGATTTTGCTGTTAGTCGGCGCGCCGTGGGTTCTGCAAAAAATGGTGATGATCAGTAAACAGGAGAACATCACCTCCATCGCCGACTTCATCGCCGCACGCTACGGCAAATCGCAATCGCTGGCGGTAGTCGTGGCGCTGATCTGCCTGGTCGGTGTCCTCCCCTATATCGCCCTGCAACTCAAAGGCATCGTCCTTGGTGTAAACCTGTTGATCGGCGCCGGTGCCGACGCGATGGGCACCCGCGCCCAGGACACCGCGCTGATCGTGTCGCTGGTGCTGGCGCTGTTCACCATCGTCTTCGGCACACGCAACCTCGACGCCACGGAACACCACCGTGGCATGGTGCTGGCGATTGCCTTTGAGTCTTTGGTCAAGCTGTTCGCGTTTCTCGCCGTCGGCGCCTTCGTCACTTATGGCCTGTATGACGGCTTCGACGATTTGTTCAATCAGGCGATGCTCGCCCCGCGCCTTGAGGAATACTGGAAGGAAACGATTAATTGGCCGTCGATGGTGGTACAGACTGGCGTAGCGATGATGGCGATCATTTGTTTGCCACGACAGTTTCACGTCACGGTGGTCGAGAACATCGACCCGCAGGATCTGCGCCTGGCCAAATGGGTGTTTCCGGCTTACCTCGCCTTGGCCGCGCTGTTTGTAGTCCCTATCGCCCTCGCCGGTCAGATGCTGCTGCCGAGCGATGTGCTGCCGGACTCGTTCGTGATCAGCCTGCCACTGGCCCAGGCCCATCCGGCGCTGGCGATGCTGGCGTTTATCGGCGGCGCTTCGGCGGCGACCGGCATGGTCATCGTCGCCAGCGTGGCGCTGTCGACCATGGTCTCCAACGACATGCTGTTGCCATGGCTATTGCGGCGCAACAACGCCGAGCGCCCGTTCGAAGTGTTCCGCCAGTGGATGCTGTCGGTGCGCCGAGTCAGCATCGTAGTGATTCTGCTGCTGGCTTACGTCGCCTATCGCTTGCTCGGCTCCACCGCCAGCCTGGCGACCATCGGCCAGATCGCCTTCGCCGCGGTGACGCAACTGGCCCCGGCCATGCTCGGCGCACTGTACTGGAAACAAGCCAACCGTCGCGGTGTGTTTGCCGGTCTCGCTACGGGCACCTTCTTGTGGTTTTACACATTGATCCTGCCGATTGCCGCGCGCAGCCTCGGCTGGCCGCTGGACACGTTCCCCGGTCTGGCGTGGCTGCACAGCAACCCGTTGAATCTGCCAATCACGCCGTTGACCCAAGGCGTGGTGCTGTCGCTGGCGGGCAACTTCACGTTGTTCGCCTGGGTTTCGGTGCTGTCTCGCACACGTGTGTCGGAGCACTGGCAGGCCGGGCGTTTCATCGGCCAGGAAATCAGCGCCCGGCCGAGTGCGCGCTCGATGCTGGCGGTGCAGATTGATGATTTGCTGCAACTGGCGGCACGCTTTGTCGGTGAAGAACGCGCGCGGCAAAGCTTTATCCGTTTCGCTTACCGCCAAGGCAAAGGCTTCAACCCGAATCAGAACGCCGACGGTGAATGGATCGCCCACACCGAGCGATTGCTGGCGGGTGTCCTCGGCGCCTCTTCGACAAGAGCTGTAGTAAAAGCCGCCATCGAAGGTCGGGAAATGCAGTTGGAGGATGTCGTCCGAATTGCAGACGAAGCCTCGGAAGTGTTGCAGTTCAACCGCGCCCTGCTGCAAGGCGCCATCGAGAACATCACCCAGGGCATCAGCGTGGTCGACCAGTCGCTGAAACTGGTGGCGTGGAATCGGCGCTATCTGGAGCTGTTCAACTACCCGGACGGCCTGATCAGCGTCGGCCGGCCAATCGCCGACATCATTCGCTACAACGCCGAACGCGGTTTGTGCGGCCCCGGCGAAGCGGAAGTCCACGTCGCCCGACGCCTGCACTGGATGCGTCAGGGCCGCGCGCATACGTCTGAACGACTGTTCCCCAACGGCCGGGTGATCGAGCTGATCGGCAACCCGATGCCCGGCGGCGGTTTCGTCATGAGTTTTACCGACATCACCGCGTTCCGTGAAGCCGAGCAGGCGCTGACCGAGGCCAACGAGGGGCTGGAGCAACGGGTCAGTGAGCGGACTCAAGAGCTGTCGCAGCTCAACGTCGCCTTGACCGAAGCCAAGGGCACCGCCGAGGCAGCCAACCAGTCGAAAACCCGCTTTCTTGCGGCAGTCAGCCATGACTTGATGCAACCGTTGAACGCCGCGCGGCTGTTCTCTGCCGCCCTCTCCCATCAGGACGACGGTTTGAGCAGCCAGGCGCAGAAACTGGTTCACCACCTCGACAGCTCGTTGCGTTCGGCTGAAGACCTGATCAGTGATCTGCTGGACATTTCCCGCCTGGAAAACGGCAAGATCAACCCGGATCGCAAGGCGTTTGTGGTCAATGAGCTGTTCGACACCCTAGGTGCCGAGTTCAAGGCGCTGGCGCAGGAACAAGGTTTGAGCTTCCGTGTGCGTGGCAGCCATTTGCGCATCGACAGCGACATCAAGTTGCTGCGGCGGATTCTGCAAAACTTCCTGACCAACGCTTTTCGCTACGCCAAAGGTCCGGTGCTGCTGGGTGTGCGGCGACGTGGTGGGGAGTTGTGTCTGGAGGTATGGGATCGCGGGCCGGGTATTCCGGAAGACAAGCAGCAGGTGATTTTCGAAGAGTTCAAACGCCTCGACAGCCATCAGACCCGCGCCGAAAAAGGCCTGGGGCTGGGCTTGGCGATCGCTGATGGTTTGTGTCGCGTACTCGGCCATACATTGCGCGTGCGCTCGTGGCCGGGGCGCGGCAGCGTGTTCAGTGTCAGCGTGCCGCTGGCTCGTACGCAAACCGTGCCAGCGAGCGCCGCTATCGAATTGAATGGCAAGTTGCCAAGCGGCGCCCGGGTGCTGTGCATCGATAACGAAGACAGCATTCTGATCGGCATGAACAGTCTGTTGAGTCGCTGGGGCTGTCAGGTCTGGACAGCGCGCAATCGCGAGGAATGTGAGGCGCTGCTCAGTGACGGGGTGCGGCCGCAACTGGCGTTGGTCGACTATCACCTGGATCACGGCGATACCGGCACTGAACTGATGGCGTGGTTACGCACGCGTCTGGGCGAGCCGGTGCCGGGCGTGGTGATCAGCGCCGACGGGCGACCCGAGATGGTCGCGCAGGTGCATGCGGCGGGGCTGGATTATCTGGCCAAACCGGTGAAACCGGCGGCGTTGCGGGCGCTGTTGAGTCGGTATTTGCCGCTTTAAAAGCACAAGATCGCAGCCTGCAATCTTTTGATCTTTATTCCGGCAACTCAACCAGCCCATCGACATCCGTCATCGCCCGCTCCAGCAGATCCGCCGGCAAGCTCTTGCTCGCCCGTGCGCCCAGCAGTTTGAGCTGCTCACTGCGGCTGACCAGGTTGCCGCGCCCTTCTGTCAGTTTGTTGCGTGCTGAGCTGTAGGCTTTGTCCAGTTGTTGCAGGCGATTGCCGACCTCGTCCAGATCCTGAATGAACAGCACGAACTTGTCGTAGAGCCAACCGGCGCGCTCGGCGATTTCCCGGGCGTTCTGACTCTGGCGCTCCTGCTTCCACAGGCTGTCGATGACGCGCAGAGTCGCCAGCAACGTGGTCGGGCTGACAATGACGATGTTGCGATCGAACGCCTCCTGAAACAACGAAGGCTCGGCCTGCAATGCCGCCGAAAACGCCGCTTCGATCGGTACGAACAGCAAGACGAAATCGAGACTGTGCAGGCCTTCCAGGCGCTTGTAATCCTTGCCGGCGAGGCCTTTGACGTGATTGCGCAGGGACAGCACGTGCTGTTTGATCGCGATCTGCCCAAGCGTATCGTCGTCGGCGGCAACGTACTGTTGATACGCCGTGAGGCTGACCTTGGAGTCGACCACCACTTGTTTGTCGCCCGGCAGATAAATGATCACATCCGGCTGGAAGCGCTCGCCATCCGGGCCTTTGAGGTTGACCTGGGTCTGGTACTCGCGGCCCTTCTCGAGACCTGCGTGTTCCAACACGCGCTCAAGGATCAGCTCGCCCCAGTTGCCCTGGGTTTTCTGGCCTTTCAGTGCACGGGTCAGGTTGGTCGCTTCGTCACTCAGGCGCAGGTTGAGCGCCTGCAAGCGCTCCAGTTCCTTGGCCAGCGAGAAGCGCTCTCGGGCTTCGGCCTGATAGCTTTCCTCCACGCGCTTTTCGAAAGACTGAATGCGTTCTTTCAACGGATCGAGCAACTGGCCAAGGCGCTGCTGACTGGTCTCGGCGAAACGCTGTTCGCGCTCGTCGAAGATCTTGCCTGCCAGCTCGGCGAACTGCGCACGCAGCTCATCGCGCGAACCTTGCAGGTCGTCGAGGCGTTGCTGATGGCTTTCCTGTTGTTCACGCAGCTCGGCGTTCAGCGAAGCCGCCTGAGCGTCGAGGCGACGCAGTTCCGCCTCTTTGTTGGCGCGTTCGAGGTTCCAGGCGTGAGAGGCATCACGGGCGTCGTCGCGCTCGATTTGCAGCAACTCGACTTCGCGGCGCAGGGCCGCCAGATCAGCTTGCTTGGCCGCGTTGGCCTGGCCGAGATCGGCAACTTCGTCACGGCTGGCATCGAGTTGAGCGTTGAGCCCGTCCTGCGCCAGTTGCGCCATGGCCAGCCGCTCTTCAAGCAACGCCACCTCGGCTTGTCGGTCGCTCGCCCGGCGTTGCAGTTGCCAGGCCAACGCCAGCAGCGGCAGCCCCGCCCCTGCGAGACCGAGCAGCACGCTGGTCAAGTCCATAGCCATAGCCACTCCTGCCGATCCGATAAAGTCTGAAGGTTAACCAAGGTGTCAGAACTTGGACAGCTCAGTCTTCGATGAGGCCAAGTTCCTGTTGCGCACGGTGATCGCCGGCGCGGGCGGCCTGGCGTAACAGATCCTGACCGATGCGGCGATCCCGGGCATTGCCACACTCGCGGCACATCAACAGGCCGAGACGGCTTTGCGCAGCGACCACGCCTTCGCGCGCCGGTTGCTTGAGCAAGCGGCCGGCCAGGTGTTTGGCGTTATGGCTGTCGCTCAGGCGCGGGCTGTCGAGCAGCCACTCGGCAACGCGCACGGAAAATCGCTTAGGGGAGGTAACACGGGGAGGTTCTGGGGTAACAGAGTCTGATACTGAGCGAAACTTCATAAAG
Organism: Pseudomonas sp. NPDC087639; assembly: GCF_044743385.1. NCBI lineage: Bacteria > Pseudomonadati > Pseudomonadota > Gammaproteobacteria > Pseudomonadales > Pseudomonadaceae > Pseudomonas > Pseudomonas sp. NPDC087639. Next base: position 13,552 of record NZ_JBIUWI010000042.1, read on the forward strand.
CACTGTGGGACAGATCGGAAGGCGCGCCACTCTACTCTCTTTTTCTTACAGGTAAAGTCGAAAAATAACCCGGCACGCCCGTCCTAGAGCAAGCGCTCGGGACAATCCACAGAAGCTGTGGATAACTCAGTGGACAACCGCCCTCCAACCGTCGCAAAGCCTTGTGGAATGGGGCTCGCAGTCAAACTGACGATTTTTTCACCAACAAAAAAAAGCGATGTTTTTCATTGACTTAAACTTTCGTTACAGGCAGCCACCGGAGTCAGGATTGATGTGACAGCGCCGTTACAGCGCGCGCAACTAATGTGCACAAGTACCTGTTACCCGGTTATATCGATGCGCTTTTTCGGGTCGTTTTGGCAGTAATCCTGGGGATAAGCCGCTCTGTCGCGTGGTTTTACAAAAAATCCCTCACCGACCAACGGTCGAGATGTGAGCCAGTTCGGGGCAGTCCAGCGTCTCGCAAGGCAGATCTGTCCCCCGCCTGCAATATTTTTCACCGCAGAGTTTGCTTTACCCATTTCGATCCGTTAGTATCCGCAGCGTTAGTACCAAGCTGAAAGTCAATTCCGGTCGAACACATCCCCACGGTCAATCTTCTTCACGGAAGCCTTCACCGAAAAAAGCGGGAACGACCCCTCGATGGTTTCCAGGTAAATCTTGCGACGACACCGCCTTTGAATGAATGCAAAGGGTGTTGCGAAGGCTACTTACTCTGACCGAACCAACCTGCAAATTGATCAGGATCTTCACCCCGGGCCCAGAACCTTTGCCCTTGATGTGTTGCCTGCCCTCCTAAGTACCTACCTGCCAGCCCAAGCGCGCCAAATTATCAGCGCTTCAAACTGGCTGCTTTGTTCCAGTCGGGTTCTTTGTTCGACCAATGGTGGTCGACATTACTGGAACGTTTTAACGTTGCACGGTTCTTATCCGTGTCATTTGTAGGAACACCTAATAACTATGTCTACTCAAATCCATACTCAGGATGCCATTCGCACCCTAACCAATGCTTTTGCTCCAATGAACTGCCTGATCATGGCCGCTCGCAAAGGCTGCTTCAGCTTCACCGTAGTCAATGAACACGGGATCGCCCGCCACAGCGAGCGTCTGTACCCCGATCAATACTCCAGCGCCGAACCGCTGCAGGCCGTGATCGACCGTACCCGTCAGGCATTGATTGCCTGAGAGCCGCAAAGGCTGCAAAAGCAAAAGCCTCGCTTAAAACGCGGGGCTTTTTATTGCCTGATGTTTCACTTTTTACTCTTGGCGCATAAGCACCATCGGATATAAGGGTTATAACTCGCAGCCGGAAATATTTTAAAAACAGGCCTTTACGTCGCGAATATGACACTACACTTCAACTCAAGCGGCGTGATCCGCTTCCGGCGAGCCTGAGTCGATCCACCGCTGCCAAGGCCCCCTTCAGGTTTCGCCGCCCAATAACAAGATCCGAGGGATTTATGGGTATCGCTGCCAGCGAACTGTGTCGCTATGTGATCCGTCCTACGCTGATTTATCTGGGACGCCACTGCGCAACCGCCGAATCCCTTTTGCTGGGCATTGCCGCCAGCCAGTCCGCCCTCGGATCAGCCCTCCATGACCGCCGTGGCCACGGCCTCTACCGCATCGCCGAGCATCGTCATCAGGCACTCTGGGATGATTACCTCGCGCTCGATCCGGAGCGTGCCAGCCTGGTTCGCGGGCTCGCCAGTCAACATGCCTTTCTAAGCGGCCCGCACCTGGAACTGACCGTCAATCTACGTTACGCCACAGCCATCGCCTGGCTATTGGTAGAAGAACAAAACCCCACCCTCCCCGAACCGAACGATCTGCTCGGCATGGCGCGCATCTGGCGTCAGACCTTCCAGCCTCAGGGTCGTCTGCGTGACTTCACGTACGCCTGGCAAACTTGTGTTTCACCGCTGAATCAGGTCGCTTGCTGACCGAGCAGTTTCACAAGATCGCTCAACCGGTCGTGATTTTGGTCTGATTGTCCTACAAAACCGCTCTAACTCAAGGCATACAGACTATAGCGCTGAGGCGAAAATGTTGGTAATTTTCGCCCCGGTGATCACCAGGAGTTCTAATAATGAAAAAAGTCATGCTCAAAACCACCCTTAGCCTTGCCGTTACCCTTGCCTCCACTCAAATTTTCGCGGCCGGCTTTGCCCTCAACGAACAAAGCATCAGTGGGATGGGGACTGGTTTTGCCGGGCGATCTTCTTCTGCAGACGACGCAAGTACTGTTTATGGCAACCCCGCCGGCATGTCGCGCATCAAGCGCGAACAAGTTACCGGCGGTGTAGCCGTTGTCGATGCTCATACCGATATCAGCAATGCCAGCTCCAGCCCCAACGGCGGCAGCAACAAAGGCGACATGGTGCCCTTCACAGCTGTACCTATGGGCTTCTACGTCAAACCGATTGATGATCATTGGGCATTCGGCCTCGGCGTTTATGTGCCGTTCGGCCTGATCACTGATTATGAAAACGGCTTTGCCGGCCGTTACTTCGGCAGCAAGTCCGAAGTACAAGTCATCACCTTCCAGCCAACCGTCAGCTACGCCTTCAACGACAAGGTGTCTATCGGTTTCGGCCCGACCATCAACCGCATCGACGGTTCGTTGGAATCCAACCTGTCGATCACTCAGGCAGCGCCAGACGGCAAGGTCAAGATCAAGGGTGACGACACCGCACTGGGCTACAACGTTGGCTTGCTGGTACAAGCCACCGACTCTACCCGCGTGGGTCTGACGTACCACTCGAAAGTCGACTACAAGCTCGAAGGCAACACCAAGGTCAACTACGGTGTACTGGCCTTGGCCGGTCTGAACCCGAGCCAGAAGTACGATGCTTCGTTGAAGATCACCACACCTGAGTCCGTCGACCTCTCGGTCACCCAGGCGATCAACGACCGCTGGAACGTTTATGCCGGTACTACCTTCACCCGCTGGAGCCAACTGGAGAAGATCACCGTCAAGAACTCCGGCGTACAGCCGGCGCTGGCCGGCCAGTTCGGCGAGATCAACGAAGACCAGAACTGGCATGACAGCTGGGCCTATGCAATCGGTACTTCGTATCAGTTGAACAAGGAATGGGTACTGCGTACCGGTCTGACCTTCGACCAGTCGCCAACCAACAACGTCGACCGTTCGCCACGCATCCCTACCGGCGACCGGACCATCTTCAGCATCGGCGCTGGCTGGAGCCCGACCGAAGACCTGACCATCGACGTCGCTTACTCGTACCTGAAGGAAGAGTCGGTCAACATTCGCAACGAAAACGATCGTGGCCAGACTTACAACTCCAAGTATGAAAACTCGGCAAACGGTTTCGGTGTCGGCGCTACTTACCGCTTCTGATGCTGTTGGGCGAGGCTGATCCCTCGCCCACTAAAAAGCCCCGCTCTCTTTGCAGAGGCGGGGCTTTTTCATGGGTGCCGATCAGGGTTTCAGTGGTTTTGAAGCGATAGCCTTCTCAATCGCCGCAATAAATTCCGGATCATCGGGCTTGGTCAGGCTGGAGAAATTGGCGATCACTTTACCCTGACGATCGACCACGTACTTATAGAAATTCCACTTCGGCGCACTACTCTGCGCAGCGAGCACCTGGAACAGATGCGTGGCGTCATCACCGCGTACTTTTTGCGGCTCGGTCATGGCGAACGTCACGCCGTAGTTGGCGTAGCAGACCTTGGCGGTCTCGGCGCTGTCCTTGGACTCTTGTTTGAAGTCGTTCGACGGTACGCCGAGCATTTCCAGCCCCTGCGCCTTATAGCGCTGATTGAGCGCCTCAAGGCCTTCGAACTGTGGCGCAAAACCACAGAAGCTGGCGGTATTGATCACCACCAGCGGTTTATCGGCATAGCGTTGACACAGATCGATGGATTCCTTGGCGCGCAATTTGGGCAGCGAGCCTTGCAACAATTCCGGACAGTCAGCGGCCTGAGCCAGGCCAGTCAACGCCATCAGCAACGCGGGAACAGCACACCAGCGCATCAGCATGTCGGGCATCCTTGAGAAGTCTTCAAACCATGAAGTTACTCGCCGGGCTTCTTTCTAGCAAATACTCATGCCCAACTGCATCAAGGCCAGACCACCCTGATGCCAGCCCCACCACACCAGCGCCAGCAGGGCGGTGCCGAGTGCAATAAAGGCAATGCGTGGCCAGAGTCGGCTCATACGGCGCTCGCTTGCAGGCGCTCGACCGGACGCTCGCGCACCGGCCAATTCAACGCAGCCGCCAGCAGGCTCAGAAGCACCGCCACTTGCCAGATCAAGTCATAACTCCCGGTACGGTCATACACCACTCCGCCCAGCCAGCCGCCGAGGAACGAACCGAGCTGATGGAACAGGAACACGATGCCACCGAGCATGGACAGGTTTCGCACGCCAAACAAGGTCGCCACCGTACCGTTGGTCAACGGCACCGTCGACAGCCACAAGAACCCCATGGCCATGCCGAACAGATAGGCCGTTGTCGTCGTCACCGGCAGCCACAGGAACAACACGATCACCACTGCCCGCAACAAATACAGCGCCGTCAGCAAGCGCGGCTTGGACATGCGCCCACCCAGCCATCCGGCCGTGTAGGTGCCGAAGATGTTGAACAGGCCGATCAGCGCCAGCACCGTGGTGCCGACTGTGGCCGGCAGGTGTTGATCGACCAGATACGCCGGCAGATGCACACCGATAAAAACGACCTGAAATCCACAGACAAAAAAGCCCAACGCCAACAGCCAGAACCCGGAATGCGAACAGGCTTCGCGCAGGGCCTCGGATAATGTTTGCTCATGGCCGAGCACCGGCAGCGGTTTGTCCTTGAGCATGCTCACCAGCGGCACGATCATCGCCACCAACAGGCCCAACACCAGCAGCGCCGCGGACCATCCGAGCCAGCCAATCAGCCCCAACGTACCCGGCAACATCGCGAACTGGCCGAAAGAACCCGCAGCGCTGGCAATGCCCATGCCCATGCTGCGTTTCTCCGGTGGCACGGCGCGACCGACCACGCCGAGGATCACCGAGAACGAGGTGCCGGACAAACCGATACCGATCAGCAAACCGGCGCTCAGCGAGAGAGTCACCGCCGAGTCGGACAAGCCCATGCACACCAGGCCCAAGGCGTAGAGCACACCGCCGACCAATACCACTTTCGCCGCACCGAAACGGTCGGCCAGCGCACCAGTGAACGGCTGGGCCAGGCCCCAGATCAGGTTCTGCAAGGCGATGGCGAAGGCGAACACTTCACGCCCCCAGCCGAACTGCGCGCTCATCGGCGACAGAAACAGACCGAAACCGTGCCGCACGCCCAATGACAACGCCAGGATCAGCGCACTCCCCAGCAACACCCAACCGCACGTACGCCACATCGATGTCATTGTTATTCTCCAGTCGCGGGTATATACCCGCTTGAATCCGAAAAAACCGGCGCTATGCCAGTTCGTCCAGCAGTCTGAGCAAGGTCTCACGCTTCTCGGCACCCAAGCGGTCGATCAACCGCTGCTGCGCCGCTTCCCACGCCGGCAAAGCTGCCGCCAGGCGCTGCACACCGGTATCGGTGAGCTTGACGATGCGGTTGCGCATGTCTTCGCCCTCAGCCAGCGCCACCAGCCCTTCGCCTTCGAGCACGCGCAGATTGCGCCCGAGGGTGCTGCGATCCAGGCCCATGGCTTCGGCCAGTTCAGAAATGCTCGGTTGATCCAGACGTTGCAGATTGCACAGCAAAGAATACTGGGCAACGTTGATCCCGAAGCCATCGAGAGCGCCGTCGTAATGCCTGCTGACGCCACGAGCGGCGCGACGCAGGTTGGTGCATAAACACTGAGAAGGAAGCATGGTGCGTGTATATACCCGCGACTGTGTTAAATCAAGTTACACATGAGTTTATCCATAACATTTGTAGCGCCCGAAAAATCGCTATCGCGAGCAGGCCGGCATGACTGATAGAAATCTTTCAAACCAAAACCAATCCAACCAACACCGCCATCTCCAGCAATTCCAGCAAAGCCCCCGCCGTATCCCCGGTCGTCCCGCCCAACCGCCGCACCATCACGTGCCGCAACCAGACAAACACACCGACAGCGACCAGCAGCGCAACAATTGCCTTGAGCCCGGCGATGATCACACAAGCCAAGGCGCTGATCCCCAGCACCCACCACCCCGCCCTGCGCGGCAGATGATCGGCCAATGCCTGCCCCAACCCACCCGCACGCACATACGGCGTGGTCAGAAATAACCCCAGCAGCGCCGCCCGCCCGAGCAACGGCACGATGATCAGCGCCACCGCCTGCTGCTGGTCAATCAACGCCAACAATGCGGCGAACTTGAGCAACAACACCAACACCAGCGTCACCACCGCAATCGGCCCACTGCGCGGATCTTTCATGATCGTCAGCGTGCGCTCACGATCACCAAACCCGCCGAGCCAGGCATCGGCGCTGTCGGCCAGACCATCAAGGTGCAACGCGCCGCTGAGCAACACCCACACCGTCAACAGCAACGCTGCGTGTAGCAGCAATGGCGCACCGGCCAACACCAAGTTCAGCGCCCACAGAATCACGCCGAACAGCAGCCCCACCAACGGATAGAACAGCAGTGATCGCCCAAGCTGTTCCGGCTCCGGCATTCCGGGCAATCGAATCGGCAAACTGCTGAGAAATTGCAGGGCGATCCACAGCGGCAACATGTCAGTGACCTTCCTTGAGCGAACCATCAACGGCGACCGTGAGTGAAAACAACGCGCCGTGACCCACCTCGACATTGAGCAATTGCTCACGCGGCAAACCCCGAGCCTGCGCCAGCAACAGGCGCATCACACCGCCATGACTGATCAACAGCACCCGTTCACCCGCATACGCCGCGTTTAGCCGCGCAACCGCTGCCAACACTCGCGCAGAAAAGTCGCTGACCGGCTCACCCTGCGGTGGCGTGAACGAATACGGATCAGCCCAGAACAGCCCCAACGCCTCGGCATCCGTGTCCATCAACGCGGCGGCGCTCTGCCCTTCCCAAGCGCCGAAGTGCAGCTCTTGCAGATCTTTGTCCAGTTGCACCGGCAGATTCAGTTGCTCGCCAAGCTCAGCGGCGAACCGCGCGCAACGCTGCAACGGCGAACTGACCAGTCGATCCCAAGGCCCGCCCGCAATCACGGCTTCGCGCATCTGCGCCCAGCCCTTTTCAGTGAGCGCATCGTCGAGACTGCCGCGCAAACCACCGCCCAGTTCAGTCTCGCCGTGGCGTAGCAGATCCAGATGCAAGGTCATGCCGGACGATCCGCCACAGCGGCTTCGGCGAACGTTGCCATCTGCCCGTGCAGATCACAGGCCAGACGCAACAACGGCACCGCCAACGCCGCACCGCTGCCCTCACCCAGGCGCAGGCCGAGTTCCAGCAACGGTTCGGCGTTCAGCGCCTCCAGCACATGACGGTGGCCCGGCTCGGCACCGCGATGGCCGAACAGCAGCCACTCGCGGCAAGCCGGATTCAAGCGCACCGCCACCAACGCGGCGACTGTGCAGATAAAGCCGTCGACCAGCACCGCAATACCTTCCTGCGCACACGCCAGATAGGCGCCGACCAACGCAGCAACCTCGAAACCGCCGAGGTTGAACAAAGTCTGCAAGGCATCGCCACGCTGAGCTGTGTGCAAGGCTAATGCGCGCTCGATCACTTGCGCCTTATGGCTGACGCCCTCGGCATTCAACCCGGTGCCGGGGCCGGTCAGGTGCGCGACAGGGCAGTCGAGCAAGGCACAGGCCAGCGCACTGGCCGCAGTGGTATTACCGATGCCCATTTCTCCGCCGATGAACAACTGCGCGCCTGCGGCTTTGGCTCGCAACACACTGTCGCGACCGGCCTGCAATGCAAGTTCACCTTGGGCCTGCGTCATTGCCGAACCCTGCGCAAAGTTCGCAGTGCCCGGGCCGATGTTCAGGTGGCGCACGCCCGGCAGGTTCAGCGACGGCGTCACCGTGCCCAGATCCACCACTTCCAGCTGTGCATTGAGCTGTCGCGCCAACACGCTGATCGCCGCGCCGCCGCTGACGAAGTTGAGCAGCATTTGCCCGGTGACTTCCTGCGGATACGCCGATACGCCTTCGGCGACCACGCCATGATCACCGGCAAAAATCGCAATCCAGACCTGCTCAAGCGTCGGTTTCACCTGCCCTTGCAGACCGGCCAGTTGCACCGCCACCGACTCAAGCCGCCCCAGCGAACCGGCCGGCTTGGTCAGTTGCTGTTGCCGCGCTGCCGCTTGCTCGACGATATCGGCATGCACCGGTTTGCAGGGGTTCAGCCACCAGGTTTGGGTCATAACGCAGATCCTTTCAGAGTCAGGGGCAGGCCGGCGACGGTCAGGACAACACGCTGACAGCGCTCAGCCAAAGCTTGATGCAGCCAACCGGCTTCATCGACGTAGCGGCGAGTCAATTCGCCCAGCGGCACGACACCCATTCCGGTCTCGTTGCTGACAAAAATGATTTCGCCCGGCAGTGTCGCCAGGCAGTCGAGCAAGGCGTCGCGTTCGGCGGCGAGACGCTCGGCGTCATCGAGCATCAGCAGGTTGGTCAGCCACAGGGTCAGGCAATCGACCAGCAAGCATTGCGTGACGCTGGCGTTTTCGCGCAGGACACGGGCCAGTTCGAGCGGTTCTTCGATGAGTGCCCATTCGGCAGGACGACGGGCGCGGTGATGGGCGACGCGGTCGTTCATCTCGCCGTCCAGCGGTTGGCTGGTGGCGATGTAGGTCACGGCCAGCGCACTGTCAGTGGCGAGTTTTTCGGCCAGACGACTTTTGCCGGAGCGGGCGCCGCCGAGGATCAGTTGGAGCATGGGGACATCCTGAAAGTTATGTGGTGAGGCAACTGGCGCTATCGCGAGCAGGCTCACTCCTACAAAGGATCTCGAGCAGCCTTGAATTTTGTGTAAGGCCCAAAACCCTGTGGGAGTGAGCCTGCTCGCGATGAGGCCAGCACAGGCAACTCAAATCCCACAGAGCTGACGCAACAGATCAGTATCGAGATGCTTCTCCACCAGATCCGCCAGGCGCTCGATATCACGCTCGCGCAACCCGTGGTAATCCACCTCCTGCACATCGCTCAACCCGGCCCAGCGCAGCAACGCCGCACTGGCCGCCGGCGACTCGAACAGGCCATGCAGATAGGTGCCGAACACTTGCCCGTCAACACTCTGCGCACCGTCGCAACGACCATCATCGAGCTGCACCGCTGCATTCTCCAGCGCCGGCCCGGTGGTTACACCGGCATGAATCTCATAGCCACTGACCTCGGCATCTTCCAGTGTCAGACGCCCGCGCACATTGCGCAGTTGCTTCTCGGCTTCCAGCGTAGTTTCGAACGCGAGCAAACCGAGCCCGGCGCTGGAACCCGGCGCGCCTTCCAGACCGAGCGGATCGTGCACCTGCTCGCCGAGCATTTGCAGACCGCCGCAAATCCCCAGCACTTTGCCGCCGTAACGCAAATGGCGACTGATCGCTGTTTCCCAGCCATTGGCGCGCAGATAGGCCAGATCACTGCGCACGCTTTTCGAGCCCGGCAGGATGATCAGGTCAGCCGGCGGAATCGCTTGCCCCGGGCCGACAAACTGCAGATCCACTTGTGGGTGCAGACGCAGCGGATCGAAATCGGTGTGGTTGCTGATGCGCGGCAGCACCGGCACCACCACTTTCAACACCTGCTCGGCCTTGTCGGTCTGGCGCTGATCGATGCCGTCCTCGGCCTCAAGATGCAGATCCATCACATAAGGGAGCACGCCGACCACCGGTTTGCCGGTGCGCTGTTCCAGCCAGTCGAGGCCCGGCTGCAGCAAGGCAATGTCGCCGCGAAAACGGTTGATGATGAAGCCTTTGACCCGTGCCTGTTCGCTCGGCGAGAGCAGTTCCAGCGTGCCCACCAGATGAGCGAAAACGCCGCCACGATTGATGTCGGCGATCAGCAGCACCGGGCAATCGACTGCTTCGGCAAAGCCCATGTTGGCGATATCGCCGGCACGCAGATTGATCTCCGCCGGCGAGCCGGCGCCCTCGACCATCACCAGCGGATACGCGGCGCTGAGTCGCTCGTGGGAGGCCAGCACCGCTTTCATCGCGATGGCTTTGTAGTCGTGATAGGCAACGGCGTTCATGCTGGTGACGGCGCGGCCATGGATGATCACTTGCGCGCCGGTATCGCTATTGGGTTTTAGCAGCACCGGGTTCATGTCGGTGTGCGGCTCAAGGTTCGCGGCTTGCGCCTGCACCGCTTGCGCGCGGCCGATCTCGCCACCGTCGGCGGTCACCGCGCTGTTGAGCGCCATGTTCTGCGGCTTGAATGGCACCACGGCCACGCCCTGCCGGGTCGCCCAGCGGCACAGCGCCGTCACCAGTGTGCTTTTACCGGCGTCGGACGTGGTGCCTTGCACCATCAGCGTTGTCATTGGATTTCCTTGGCGAACGCTTGCAGCGCTTGTTCGAGACGGGATTCTTCAGCGGCGTTGGCGGGCAAGCCGAAACGCACACTGCTGTTGTGGGGGAAGATGCGCAGGAGAATCCCCCGTCGGGCCATGAATTCGTGCAGCGCTTGCGCGTGCTCGGTGATCAGCCACTGAAACAGCGCGCAACCACCCTGCGGTTTGAAACCGTAGCGTTCCAGCAACAGCGCCAGCCGTTCGCTGGCCTCATCGCTGCGAATCCGCTGGCGTGTGTGGCCTTCGGTGTCTTGCAGACAGGCTTGGCCCAGCACCCGCGTCGGCCCGCTGACGGCCCACGGCCCGACCTGTTCGGCGAGCAGCTTGAGCAACTTGCGCTCGGCCAGTACAAAACCCAGTCGCACCCCGGCCAGACCGAAGAACTTGCCGAACGAGCGCAACACAATCAGACCGATCTGATGGGTGTGCGCAGCCAGACTCAGCTGCGGAGTGTTGTCCATGAACGCTTCATCAACCACCAGCCAACCGCCGCGCGGGGCCAGTCGTGCATGCCAGTCGAGCAGGCGCGCCGGGGTCAAGCTCAGGCCGGTCGGGTTGTTCGGATTGACCACCACCAGCACGTCGAGGCTGTCGAGAAAAAACTCGACTTCCTGCTCCAGAACTTCGCGCACGATGTAGCCGCTGCGGCGCCAGGCTTCGGCGTGCTCGGCATAACACGGCGACAGCACACCGACCTTGCCGGCCCGACGCAAACGCGGCAGCAACTGGATCGCCATCTGCGAACCGGCCACCGGCAGCACTTGCGATGCGCCGTAGTAATCGCACGCCGCCTGCTCCAGACCGTCATCGGTTTCCGGCAAGCGTGCCCAGGCGCGCAGCGGGATTTCCGGGATCGCAAACGGCCACGGCGCCAGACCGCTGGACAGATCGAGCCAGTCGGCCTCGGCGATACCGTAATCGAGTGCAGCCTTGCGCAGCCGGCCACCGTGCTCAAGCATAGAATTCAGCCCCCACGCAGAGAATCAGCAGCCACAACCATACGCCGCGCTGAACCAATTGCCAGCCACGATCAATAGAGTCGGCATCGGCCTGAACGCCTTCGCCCAGTTGCGGACGCTCATGCAATACGCCGTGGTAAATCGCCGGGCCACCCAGTTCCACACCGAGCGCACCGGCACCGGCCGCCATCACCGGGCCGGCATTGGGGCTGTCCCATTTCGGCGCCTGCGTGCGCCAGCACTTCAAGGCCAGTCGGGTTTTGCCCAGCACTGCGTAGGTCAAAGCCACAAGGCGTGCGGGAATATAGTTGAGGACGTCGTCGATCTTTGCCGCGCACCAGCCGAAACGCTCGAAGCGTTCGTTGCGATAGCCCCACATCGCGTCGAGGGTGTTGCTCAAACGGTAGAGGACGACGCCCGGCGCGCCCGCCACGGCAAACCAGAACAACGCGGCGAACACCGCGTCGCTGCCGTTTTCCAGCACCGATTCGGTGGCGGCACGAGCGACGGCGGTGCTGTCGAGTTCGCTGGTCTGGCGACTGACCAGATAGCCGACACGCTTACGCGCCTCGTCCAGATCATCAGCGCGCAACGCCTTGGCCACTGGCTCGACGTGCTCGCCGAGGCTGCGCATGCCGAGGGCGCAATACAGCGCGAGAATCTCGACGATCCAGCCCACGTACGGCGCCCAGGAAAACGCGGTGGCGAGCAACGTCAGCGGCAGCACCGCGATCACCCACGCGGTGACGCCATGACTGCGCCAGCCACGGCCACCGGCGTTGAAACGTTGCTCGATGCGCCCGGCAAAATTGCCGAACGCCACCAGCGGATGCCAGCGTTTCGGTTCACCCAGCAGCGCATCCAGCGCCACTGCGGCGACACTCAACAACGCCACACTCATTGACTCACTCCCCAATAATTTTCATACAGCAACTCATTGAGCGGACGCGCCTGCGCCCACCCTTCGAGTACCAGCATCGGCGCCGGATAGAATTCCTTGACCGGGCCAAGACAAAGAACGGCCAACGGCTTGGCCCCCGCCGGTAGCTTCAACAGATCAGCCAGCGCTTGCGGCTCGAACAGCGAGACCCAGCCCATGCCCAGTCCTTCGGCGCGCGATGCCAGCCAAAGATTCTGGATCGCACAGGACAGCGACGCCATGTCCATTTCCGGCAGCGTGCGGCGACCGAAGATGTGTTTTTCTCGATCGTCCATCAGCGCGGCGACCAGCACTTCCGCGCAATCATTGATGCCTTCGACCTTGAGTGTCATGAACTCATCGCTGCGCTCGCCGAGGGCTTCGGCGGTGCGGATGCGCTCTTCTTCCACCAGATTCTGGATCTGCCCGCGCAGGGTGCGGTCGCTGATGCGGATGAATCGCCAAGGCTGCATCAGGCCGACGCTTGGCGCCTGGTGCGCGGCTTCGAGCAAGCGGCTCAGCAGTTCGGGCGCGACGGTGCCACCGGTGAAGTGGCGCATGTCGCGGCGTTCGGCGATGGCTTTGTAGACCGCTGCGCGTTCGGCTTCGGAAAATGCGTTGTCTGTCATGGCCCTTTCGCGAGCAGGCTCGCTCCTACAGGGGATCGCATTTCTTCAGTCACCACCGTTTCAACTGTGGGAGCGAGCCTGCTCGCGAAGGCGACTTCGGAGTCAGCCGCAAACAGCGCAGCGATAGCCACAGGATTCGACGGGAAATAAAAGTGCACATACGAAGCCGTCATCCGCCCTTCCCGATAAACCGCCTCTGCCCCGCGCCCGCCATTCGGGCTCAGGCCCCGGGCTATCGGTGTCAATTCAGTGGTCGTCAGGGAATGGTGATAAGTGTGGCCGCGCAGCGAACCTTCTGGCAGATCCACCGCTTGCAGCGCCAGAGCGGCCAGACGCTTTTGCATCACCGCATCACCCGCCAGAAGTCCGACCAGCTCAGCACGAGTGCCTTCAACGTCGGTCAACGAATCGAGCAGATACAGCATGCCGCCACACTCGGCGAGCAACGGCTTGCCCGCCGCATGGTGTGCACGGATCGCGTCGAGCATCGCGGTGTTCTGCGCCAGCGCCACATGATGCAATTCCGGGTAACCGCCGGGCAGGTAAAGGCTGTCCGCCTCAGGTAATTGCGTGTCGCGAATCGGCGAGAAGAAACTCAACTCAGCGCCCATCGCTCGCAGCAGATCGAGGCTCGCACCATAGGTGAAGGCAAAGGCTTCATCGCGGGCGATGGCAATTCGTACACCTTTCAATAACGGCTCTGCAGTGATGACCTCAGGCGCGGCAAATTCCACGGCCGGTGGCAGCGCTACCTCGCAACTGCTGGCAAGCGCTTCGGCAGCAGCGTCCAGGCGCATATCGAGGTCATTGAGTTCACTGGCCTGAACCAGGCCGAGGTGACGGCTCGGCAATTCGATGCCAGTCTCGCGGGACAACGCGCCGTACCAGCGCAAACCTTCGGTAAGACTGCCTTCCAACAACTGCGCATGCCGCAATGTGCCGACACGGTTAGCCAAAACTCCAGCGAACGGCAAGTCCGGCTGATACTTCGCCAAGCCCAGCGCCAACGCACCAAAGGTCTGCGCCATGGCCGTACCGTCGATCACGCCGAGCACCGGCACGCCGAAATGCCGCGCCAGATCCGCGCTCGACGGCGTGCCGTCGAACAGGCCCATCACGCCTTCAATCAGAATCAGATCAGCTTCAGCGGCGGCTTCCCACAACAGGCGACGGCTCTCCTGCTCGCCAACCATCCACATGTCCAGTTGATACACCGGCGCACCGCTGGCGCGCTCGAGAATCATCGGATCGAGAAAGTCCGGCCCGCACTTGAACACGCGCACCTTGCGCCCCTGATTGCGATGCAAACGGGCCAGCGCGGCGGTGACGGTGGTCTTGCCCTGACCGGAGGCCGGCGCGGCGATCAGTACCGCCGGGCAGTGACGTGGTTGATTCAAAGTTCGACGCCTTTTTGCGCTTTGATGCCAGCCTGAAAAGCGTGTTTGAGCATGCCCATTTCGGTGACGGTGTCGCCCATCTCGATCATTTCCGGCTTGGCGCCGCGACCGGTGACGATCACATGCTGCATCGGCGGACGCGCCTGCAAGTCGCTGAGCACCTGATCAAGATCGAGGTAGCCGTGCTTGAGGGCAATGTTCAATTCATCCAGCACCACCAGACCGATCGACGGAGCGCGCAGCAGTTCACGGGACACTTCCCACGCGGCTTCGGCGGCGGCGATGTCGCGCTGACGATCCTGGGTTTCCCAAGTGAAGCCCTCGCCCATGACGTGGAAACGCACTTGCTCGGGGAAGCGGCGAAAGAACAACTCTTCGCCCGTGCTGTGGCGTCCCTTGATGAACTGCACCACGCCGCACTGCATGCCGTGGCCCATGGCGCGGGCGAGCATGCCGAACGCCGAACTGCTTTTGCCTTTGCCGTTGCCGGTCAGGACCAGCACCAGGCCGCACTCGTCAGGCGAGTTGGCGATGCGTTCATCGATCACGGCTTTTTTGCGCTGCATACGCGCCAGATGGCGTTCGTCACGCTCGGGGGAATCAGTCATGGGGGAGCTCTCCGTTGAGGCTGGATAACGGCGGGCAGGCACAAGAATAGACGGCAAAAAGCCTGGCATCGCCCACCGTGATGCCGCTGGATGGATCAGGCCGGTCTCCGGGCTCATGAGCGGCGTTCGCCGGACTGCGCGCCTTCCCGCTGTTGAGCAGTGGCACAAGACGCAGTTTTCACTCATTTACCGTTGCGGGGGCAGCGCCGGGATCGTGGTCGTACTTGCTCTGAAGACAACCCTCACCGGCTTCCCTGTTTCACTCTGTCGACGCAAGCCACAGAGCACCTGAAACAAGCCGCGAAGGTTAGAGGGTTGGGGGTGGAGCGTCAATTAAAGAGGGGGCCAACGGGCGAATAACTGCCGCCGATCAATTATCTGACGCCAATCTTGTGCCACAGTCTCAAGAGTGATATCAAAGAGCCACAATCTCACATCACACAAGAATAAGGTGAGCCACATGCAAGGCATGATCATCAGCAACCCGCGCCTGGAATTTCTGCGTCCGGTGCTGGAACGCTGGTTTGACTGTATCGACCGTTACAACGCCGTGCGCGGCGACAGCGACACGCCCTACTGGCATGACGAAAAAGCCAATCTAGGGCTGCTCTCGGCGGCAGCCTGGATGGCCGAACTGGTTACGCTTGAACAGACGGCCACGCGCAAGCAGAACGAAGAAGGCGAACGCAATGCCCGCGCCGATCTGTTCCTCGCTGGCAGCGAAGACCGCGCTTACATTCAGGCCACGCAACGCTGGCCTCGGGTCAACAACCTCAACCTGACCCAAGCCCTGCTGGAAATCACCAGCGACGCCAAACGCATCAGCTTCGCCAGCGACCTCAAGCTCGGCTGCCTGTTTGTTGCGCCGCAAAAAGCCCAGCACAGCGCCAGCCCCGAAGAACTGCAGGACATGGTCGACGACCTACAGAAGGAACACACCTGCGCCGTCGCCTGGTATTTCCCCTATGCCTACCGCAAGTTGCGCAGTGAAGCCGGCAACTATCACCCGGGCATCGCCGTGCTGTTCAAAGAGGCCCGCGGTTGAGCAGTTGAACCATCGGGCTTGCGCGCTTCTCTATGATTAGGTCAATGCATTCATAGGGAAGATCAGTAATGCGCAAGTCCCAGCTCGCTCTCGTCATCGCTCTCGCCGGAGGGCTCGCCGCCTGTGGTGAATCCTCCAGCCTGCAAGTCACCGACGGCACCGGCCCGTCACCGAAACTGCCTGAGCCGAATAAAACCCTGATCCCGACGGTGAATATCGCCCCGGCGATCGGCTGGCCCGAGGGCGCAAAACCGACTGCCGCGTCAGGCACACAAGTGGCTGCGTTTGCCGAAGGCCTCGATCATCCGCGCTGGCTCTACGTGCTGCCCAATGGCGACGTGTTGGTGGCAGAAACCAACGCCCCGCCAAAACCCGACGACAGCAAAGGCATCCGTGGCTGGGTGATGAAGCAAGTCATGGGCAAGGCCGGAGCCGGCGTACCAAGCCCGAATCGCATTACGTTGCTGCGTGACGCCGACCACGACGGCGTAGCTGAAACCCGCACGGTGTTTCTGCAAAACCTCAACTCGCCGTTCGGCATGACCCTGGTTGGCAATGATCTGTATGTCGCCGACACCGATCGTTTGCTGCGCTTCAACTACGAAGCCGGTGCGACCGAGATCAAGACACAGCCGATCAAGGTGACGGATCTGCCCGGTGGCACGCTGAATCACCACTGGACGAAAAACGTTATCGCCAGCAAGGACGGCAGCAAGCTGTACGTCACCGTCGGCTCGAACAGCAACGTCGGCGAAAACGGCATGGATCAGGAAGAAGGTCGCGCGGCGATCTGGGAAGTGGACCGGGCGACCGGCAATCACCGGATCTTTGCCTCAGGCATCCGCAACCCTAACGGCCTGGCGTGGGAGCCCACCAGTGGCGCGCTGTGGACAGCCGTCAACGAACGTGACGAGATCGGCAGCGATCTGGTGCCGGACTACATTACCTCGGTCAAGGATGGCGGCTTCTATGGTTGGCCATTCAGCTATTACGGCCAGCACGTCGATGTGCGGGTGGAGCCGCAGAATCCTGACCTGGTCGCCAAAGCCATCGCTCCGGACTACGCCGTCGGCCCCCACACCGCTTCGTTGGGCCTGACGTTCGCCGGGGGCAACACCCTGCCGGCGCAGTTCAAGGAAGGCGCGTTCATCGGCCAGCATGGTTCGTGGAACCGTAAACCGCACAGCGGCTATAAAGTGATTTTCGTGCCGTTTGCGGCAGGCAAGCCAACGGGCCAACCGGTGGATGTGCTGACCGGTTTCCTCGACAAGGACGAGAACGCACTGGGTCGCCCGGTAGGCGTGGTGATCGACCAGCAAGGTGGCTTGCTGGTGGCGGATGATGTGGGGAACAAGGTTTGGCGCGTTTCTTCTACCAAATAATTTGACCTGCCCCAAAACAACTGTAGGAGTGAGCCTGCTCGCGATAGCGGTGTTTCAGTCAACGATGATGTCGACTGACACGATGCTTTCGCGAGCAGGCTCACCCCTACATTGGGTGATGTGCTGCTTGAATTACGGGTTACGCGCCAGATGCTCAGGCTGCAACACACGCTTGGCACTCAAATACGCCTTCTGCCAATAGGCCTTCGAAAGGCTATCGAGCTTCACCGTGCCGCCAGTTGCCGGCGCATGCACGAAGCGCCCTTCCCCGACGTAAATCCCCGCATGACTGACCTGCGAACCACCATTGGTGGCGAAGAAGATCAGATCACCGGTCTGCAATCCTTCCTTACCGACATTCGGCGCCTGCATGACGATCAGCTCGCGCGTGGAGCGCGGCAGAGAAATACCGGCAGCATCACGGTAGACGAAGCCGATCAGCCCACTGCAATCAAATCCCGAGTCCGGTGTATTGCCGCCCCAGCGATAAGGCGTGCCGACCAGGCCGAGCGCACGGAACAGCACGTCTTCAGCAGCAGGAGAAAAGGCTTGGGAAGGCCCAAACACCACCGGCGCGCGAACCACTGGCGCAGGCGGCGGCGTACGACTGGCGCAGGCGCTGAGTAGCGCTGCGAAGAACATCAATGCGAGGCGGGCCGACATGGTCATAAGCAGAACATCCTGATCTGGCTGCGGCTTTCTCTGCCGAATGGACAGAAAACAAAACCGCCTGCGTGGCACGCAGGCGGTTTGCCATCAATATAGATTCAGGATTCTAGCGGCTACGCGACAAACTTCAAGTAAGACTTTAACTTCACCTTGTAAAGTATAGGTCTACTCCGTTACCGGAAGCCGTTTTTGTCGCCGCGAATGCAGCGACAAAGGGAAGATTACTTGCGAGCAGTCACTACAGTAGGAGCGTTCGCCAAAGCACGTTTGGCTTCGATGAAGGTCTTGCTCCAGTAACTGTCACCCAGGCTGTCTATGCGAACACCGCCGCTGCGACGGCTGCTGGAGTGAATGAACTGATTGTCACCCAGGTAGATCCCGGCGTGACTGACACGACCGCGACGACCGTTGGTGGCGAAGAACAGCAGATCGCCAGGCTCGAGATTGCTACGCGATACCAGCGGAGCATCCACGTTGATCATTTCGCGGGTGGAGCGCGGCAGGTTCATGCCGGCTTCTTCGCGGAACAGATAGCCGATGAAACCGCTGCAATCGAAACCGGCTTCGGAGGTACCGCCGAAACGGTAACGGGTACCGATCAGGGACATGCCGCGTTCGAGGATGCTGTCGGCCAAAACCGGAAGCTCGTAAGGCTTCTTGTTGAAGTCCGACAGTTCTTTTTCGGTGTCCAGCTCTTCCTGGTAAATAACGGAAGACTGGGCAGTGGCAGAATTTTTAACCTGTTGAGGCTGCTCTTGGACTGGAGAATGAGCAGCACAACCGTACAACAGGGTGACGAGTGCGAGAGGCACGAGGGGTGCGAAGCGCTTTAGCATGGGCACGACCGTGGCTGATAGTTGTAAAGAAGCCGAGACTATGCCCGCTATCAACCTCATTTGCAAATTCAATCGATCTTTTTGTGACTTCTCGGTTTCTCGTTTACATCTAAGCGCTTAAGCCCATTTGAATCGAAGCGCGGCCTGCACAACGTGCAGGAAAGCGGATTTTCTGGCGCCTGAAATATGCCGAAACCCGCTGAAAGCCTTGGATTTACCAGCCTAGCGTTTCTTTGAGGAAGGGAATTGTCAGCTTACGCTGAGCCTGCAAAGAGGCCTGATCGAGCTGTTCGAGCAAGTCGAACAATGCGCTCATGCTGCGAGTGCCACGGGTCAAAATAAAATGCCCGACTTCATCGGTCAGGTGCAGACCACGACGCGATGCACGCAATTGCAGGGCACGCAGTTTGTCTTCATCGGAGAGTGGGCGCATCTGGAATATCAGCGCCAGGGTCAGGCGTGATTTCAAGTCAGCCAGTTTGACCGGCAGTTCACGCGGCGAAGTGGATGCCGCGATCAGCAGACGCCGACCGCTGTCACGCAGGCGGTTGAACAGATGAAACATCGCCTCTTCCCAGTCAGCCTTGCCGGCAATCACCTGCAAGTCATCCAGGCAAACCAGCTCGTACTGCTCGAGGTTGTCGAGAATCTCGACGCCGCGATCCATCAACTCCGCCAGTGGCAGGTAAACTGCCGGCTCACCCATCTGCTCGAAACGCAGACACGCTGCCTGCAACAGATGCGTGCGCCCTACGCCATGTTTGCCCCACAGGTAGATCAGGCTTTCTGTCCAGCCGGCGTCGGCTTCGCATAGGCGCTCGACATAGCCGAGTGCAGCGGCATTGGCGCCTGGGTAGTAGTTGATGAAGGTGGCGTCGTCACGCAGACGCACACCTAGGGGCAGCTGAATCGGTTTCATGCTGACTGAACAGTTCTCAAGGAACCGTTAGTGGCCTCTGTGTAAAGTTTGCGAAGTTTATACCCGTGAAGCTGAGCGCACAATGCGACAGAGTCCAAGCAAAATCAAAGGTTTGCGTTAACACACTGGTTTTATGGCAGATTCTCTGACGCTGCCGTGCCAGTGGTGCCCGCAAAACACGGGCCAACCCGGCGCAATGCCGGGCCGTCCATGATGAAGTTACAACTCCGGTTCGTCGACACCACTATAGATGTCGGAATCCTTGTACAAATCGTGCACGTGGCGCACCAGCACCATAATCACCGCCGCCACCGGCAGCGCCAGCAGTACACCGGTGAAACCGAACAGCTCACCGCCAGCCAGAATCGCAAAGATCACCGCCACTGGATGCAGGCCGATCCGGTCACCCACCAACAACGGCGTCAGCACCATGCCTTCCAACGCCTGACCGACCATGAACACTGCGACGATCCCGATCATCGGGTACAGATCGCCACCGAACTGGAACAACCCGGCGATCAGCGCCGCGCCGATGCCGATCACAAAGCCCATGTACGGCACAATCGCCGCCAGACCCGCGATCAGGCCGATCAACAAGCCCAGCTCCAGGCCGACGATCATCAGCCCCGCCGCGTAAATCACGCCCAGCGCCAGCATCACCAACAACTGGCCGCGAACGAACGCCCCCAACACTTCGTGGCACTCACCGGCCAGCGCCACCACACGTTCCTCGCGATCACGCGGCAACAGGCTGCGGATCTTGGCCATCATTACGTCCCAATCGCGCAGCAAGTAGAAACTCACCACCGGGATCAGCACCAGATTGGCCAGCCAGCCGATCAGCGCCAGACTCGAGGCCGTCGCCTGACTCAGTACCACGCCGACGATGTCGGTGGTCTGGCCCATGTGTTCGCTGATCGCCGCTTTGACCTTGTCGAACTTCCAGAACCCGTCAGACAAGCCCAGTTTCGACTGCGCCCACGGCACAGCGGTGTGTTGCAACCAGTCGAGCATTTGCGGGGCCAGTTCGTACAAACGCAGCAACTGCTTGGCGAGCATCGGCACCAGCACCAGCATCAGCGCCGTGACGATCAGGGTGAACAAGGCAAACACCGCGATCACGCCCCAAGTGCGCGACAAACCGAGCTTCTCCAACCGATCCACCAGCGGATCGAACAGATACGCCAACAGCAGCGCCACCAGAAACGGCGTGAGGATCGGATGCAGCAACCACACAAACGCGCAAAGCAGGACAACCCCACCGAGCCAGAACCAACGCCGCGTATCGGCCATGTATCACTCCTACTGCTTCTATATAAAGAAAGACTTACCAGCGAAACCGCAACGACGGTGCAGCAGGTGTCGGGGCCGGAGCCGCTACAGGCGCTGCACCCGCCACCGCAGGCTGCGGCACGGCCACCGGGACCGGCGCTTCAGCGGGCAACTCCTGCAACTTCGCCAGCGACAACTGCGCGCGCATCTGATCGGCGCTGCCATTGACTCGATACACGATGCGATCGCCATCGACACTCTGCAGACGCACGCCAAACGGTTCGAGTAACCGCAACAGTGCGGCGTAATGCTCAAGATTCATGCCCTGCACTTCCAGGGTCTGCTGACCCGAAGCACCCGGCTTGGCAACAAAACGTGGCGCCAGGCGCTCGGCCACCGCCAGCATCACGGCGTCAGCCACGGCAGCCTGATCGGCCCCTTGCACACTGCCCGCCTCTTTTTGATCACCCAGCCACAAGCGCCATTTAGCCTGCCACTGCCCGCCCTCTTCGCGGGTATGCACGGCCAGCAAGGCGTCAGCGTTATAGCGCTCGGACGCACCGCGCAACGGCGCCGGATCAGCACCTTCCAGCGCAGGTGCTGTGGCAACAAGCTGTTCACTCAGATCCGCCAGCGGCAAACGCAGCGGCAGTCCGCGATGTTGAGCGGCAGTACGCAATGGCGCGGCGGCGGCCTGGCCATCACCGACCAGACTGGAACCTTCGGTGGAATCGTTCAGCCACCAGCTCAGAATCGACGGCCGACTGGCGCCCCACAAAGACAACCCGGCGCGGCGCAATGCCTGTTCGGTGCTGCTCGGGTCGAAGTCGACTTTCAGCACCTCTGGCGGCCCGGCATCAAAACCGAACTGACTGATGATCTGCTGCGGGTCCTTGCGAACTGCCGCCAGCCCCGGATTTTGCGGCGCCTTGGGATCGCCGGTCAGGCGCAGCACCAAAGTATCCAGCGCGGCCTGAGTGGCGCGATCGCGCTCTTCCGGGCCTTGGCTGCTGACCGGCTGACGCACTTGATAAAGGCCTTTGAGGTTTTCGGCATGACTCGCCAGGCTGACCACAGACAAACAACCCACAAACAACAATTTACAAAAACGCATGGAGAATTCCCGTCGACAGGAGCGGCTGGAACAGGCCGCGTGAACCGGTTGAGCAAGGCTGTGACCATCGGCCGTTGCAAAACATTCACACGGCGGCGGTAAGTTTTTGCACAGTCATAACGATAGACGGTTAATTGCGACACCTTATACAGGCACCCACATGCCTCAATTGCAAAAAAATTCTGCTGATATGCCCCTGCCCGTCGGCGTGAGGATGGCCGCTGCCCCTCAAGCCTGATAAAATCGCGCGCCTTCGCAGACCGGCAACAGCCGGGCACCTCGAAACTCGCGTGAGGCAATCGCCCCATCGACTTCGGCGCCCCGCTGGACTCGGTCGTTACCCCTGAATCCCCCCTAAAGGCCTGGATCATGAGCAAGCAACCCTCCCTGAGCTACAAGGACGCCGGTGTAGACATCGACGCCGGTGAAGCATTGGTCGAACGCATCAAGAGCGTCGCCAAGCGCACTGCGCGTCCGGAAGTCATGGGCGGCCTGGGCGGTTTCGGCGCCCTCTGCGAAATCCCGGCCGGCTACAAGCAACCTGTGCTGGTTTCCGGTACTGACGGCGTCGGCACCAAGCTGCGCCTGGCCCTGAACCTGAACAAGCACGACAGCATCGGCATCGACCTGGTCGCCATGTGCGTCAACGACCTCGTAGTGTGCGGCGCCGAGCCACTGTTCTTCCTCGACTACTACGCCACCGGCAAGCTCAACGTCGACACCGCTGCCCAGGTTGTAACCGGCATCGGCGCTGGCTGCGAACTGTCCGGTTGCTCGCTGGTAGGCGGCGAAACCGCTGAAATGCCAGGCATGTACGAAGGCGAAGACTACGACCTGGCCGGTTTTTGCGTCGGCGTCGTGGAAAAATCGGAAATCATCGACGGCTCGAAAGTCGCCACCGGTGACGCCCTGATCGCCCTGCCGTCGTCCGGCCCGCACTCGAACGGCTACTCGCTGATCCGCAAGATCATCGAAGTCTCCGGCGCCGACATCGAAAACACCCAGCTCGACGGCAAACCGCTGAGCGACCTGCTGATGGCCCCAACCCGCATCTACGTGAAGCCGCTGCTCAAGTTGATCAAAGACACCGGTGCCGTCAAAGCCATGGCCCACATCACCGGTGGCGGCCTGCTCGACAACATCCCGCGCGTTCTGCCAAAAGGCGCTCAGGCCGTTGTTGATGTGGCCAGCTGGACTCGACCTGCCGTCTTCGACTGGCTGCAAGAGAAAGGCAACGTTGACGAGACCGAAATGCACCGCGTGCTGAACTGCGGCGTCGGCATGGTCATCTGCGTCGCTCAGGAGCACGTTGAAGTGACTCTGAACACCCTGCGTGACGCCGGCGAACAGCCTTGGGTCATCGGTCAGATCGCTGTCGCTGCCGAAGGCGCTGCTCAGGTTGAACTGCAGAACCTTAAGGCTCATTAATGTCCGCAACCTGTGATGTCGTGGTGCTGTTGTCCGGCACCGGCAGTAACTTGCAGGCTCTGATCGACAGCACGCGGACCGGCAACAGCCCGGTCCGCATCGCTGCGGTGATTTCCAACCGCGCCGACGCCTACGGCCTGCAACGCGCCAGTGACGCGGGTATCGCCACCCGCTCACTGGATCACAAGGCATTTGAAGGTCGCGAGGCCTTCGATGCAGCCCTGATCGAACTGATCGACGAATTCAATCCCAAGCTCGTGGTGCTGGCCGGATTCATGCGCATTCTCAGCGCTGACTTCGTTCGCCACTATCAGGGTCGCCTGCTCAACATCCATCCGTCGCTGCTACCCAAATACAAAGGGTTACACACTCATCAGCGCGCGCTGGAGGCCGGCGACAAGGAGCACGGCTGCTCTGTACACTTCGTCACCGAGGAACTCGATGGCGGGCCACTGGTCGTACAGGCAGTATTACCGGTAGAGTTGCACGACACGCCGCAGACTCTTGCGCAGCGAGTGCATGTTCAGGAACACCTGATCTACCCGCTGGCCGTACGCTGGTTTGCCGAAGGGCGACTGGCACTCGGTGAGCAAGGTGCTTCACTGGACGGCCAGTTACTCGCGGCCAGCGGCCACTTGATTCGAAACTAGGAGATATTATGCGTCGCGCCCTGCTCTTCGCTTGCGCACTGCTCGCCCTGCCTTTCGCACAGGCGGCAGACCTTCAACCGTTCTCCGCCAGCTACACCGCCGACTGGAAGCAGCTGCCCATGAGCGGCACCGCCGAACGCAGCCTGACCAAGGAAGCCAACGGTGTCTGGAAACTCAGCTTCAAGGCCTCGATGATGATTGCCAGCCTGAGTGAAGAAAGCACCCTGACTTTGGACAAGGACACCTTGCTGCCACAGTCCTACCACTTTGAACGTGGCGGTCTGGGCAAGGCCAAGAAGGCTGATCTGGATTTCGACTGGAACAGCAAAATGGTCACCGGCACCGACCGTGGCGACGCGGTGAAGATCCCGCTGAACCGTGGCATGGTCGACAAATCCACTTATCAGTTGGCACTGCAACATGACGTCGCCGCTGGCAAGAAAACCATGAGCTACCAAGTGGTCGATGACGGCGAAGTCGATACCTACGACTTCCGCGTACTGGGCTCGGAAAAAGTCGAGACCAAGGCCGGCAAGATCGATGCAATCAAGGTCGAGCGCGTACGCGACCCGACGCAAAGCAAGCGCATCACCGTCCTGTGGTTCGCCAAGGATTGGGATTACCTGCTGGTTCGCCTGCAACAGGTTGAAACCGACGGCAAGGAGTACAACATCATGCTCCAGGACGGCACGGTCAACGGCAAGGCTGTCAAAGGCAGCTGATTCACCGCTATAGCAAAGAGCCCCGCAAAATGCGGGGCTTTTTTTCGTCTGCTGGACTGGAGATTTGTGCCTGGCTCGCCCCTCACCCCAGCCCTCTCCCGAGGGAGAGGGAGCCAACCGAGATGTCTGGCGCTATGCATCGACCTGAAAGATCGAGTCGATTGTGGATTCACCAAAGAATGTTCAGGTCGACGTAACTCGCCAATCTCCCACGGTCAGTCCCCTCTCCCTCCGGGAGAGGGTTAGGGTGAGGGCAACCTCAGGATCAGCACACACTCAGACCGAGAACTTAGCCACCATGTTGTTCAGATCCACTGCCAACCGCGACAACTCCTGGCTCGCCGCACTGGTCTGATTGGCGCCCGCCGACGTCTGCATCGCCAAATCACGAATATTCATCAAATTGCGATCCACCTCCCGCGCCACCGCTGCCTGCTCTTCCGAGGCGCTGGCAATCACCAGATTGCGCTCATTGATCAAGGTGAACGCCGAGGCGATTTCCTCCAGCGCAGTCCCGGCTGCCTTTGCCAATTCGAGCGTCGAACGCGCCCGTACATTGCTTCGCTGCATCGAACTGACCGCCGAATCGGTGCCCTGCTGAATGCCGCCAATCATTTGCTCGATTTCTTGCGTCGACTGCTGGGTACGATGCGCCAATGCCCGCACCTCATCCGCCACCACTGCAAACCCACGCCCGGCATCACCGGCCCGGGCCGCTTCAATCGCCGCATTCAGCGCCAGCAGGTTGGTTTGCTCGGCAATCGAACGAATCACGTCCAGAACTTTACTGATGCCATGAACCTTCTGTGCAAGGTCTTCGACTTGCGTTGCATTGGCCGTAACGTCCTCGGCGAGGGATTCGATTGAAGTCACGGTCTGCCGCACCTGCTCACGACCATGCTGAGCAATGCGGTCGGACTCGCGCGAAGCCTCGGATGTCGCCACAGCGTTGCTGGCCACCTCCTCCACCGCTGCAGTCATTTGATTGACCGCCGTGGCTGCCTGCTCGATCT
This sequence comes from Pseudomonas sp. NPDC087639, assembly GCF_044743385.1. Lineage (NCBI taxonomy): Bacteria > Pseudomonadati > Pseudomonadota > Gammaproteobacteria > Pseudomonadales > Pseudomonadaceae > Pseudomonas > Pseudomonas sp. NPDC087639. The sequence goes on from NZ_JBIUWI010000042.1 coordinate 39,579, forward strand.
CCAGACTCTGCTGATGCAACCCTCGCGTGGCGTCTTCCGTGACACAGCTCAGTTCTTCCGAGGCCGAAGCCAATTGACTCGACGACTCCGAGATCTTCCGAATGGTGTCGCGCAAATTGTGCTGCATGCTCTTGAGCGCCTGCAGCAGCCGCGCCGGCTCATCCTTGCCGGAAATGCTGATGTCGCCGGTCAAGTCACCGCCGGCCACCACTTGCGCCACGCCCAATGATTGCGCCAACGGCAGTACGATACTTCGGGTCAGCAACAGCGCCAGGCCGATGGTGACAATCGCCGTTATGCCGATCATGACCCCGACCCACACACGCGAATTGGTGAAGACCAGCCGCGCAGCCTCGGTGGCGAGATTGGCATTGTGCTTGTTCAGTTCGACCAGTTCACGCAGGGTGACCGCAATCTCGTCGGCCAAGGGGCTCATCTCGCCATTGAGGATGGCCGCCGCCTCCTCCACCCGGTTCTGAGCAGACAACTGCATGACCTGCGCCTGAAGCTCAAGATATTTGTGCTCGGCGACCTTGAAGCGATCAAACAGTCGGCGCTCCTCGGGCAGCACGATCAACACGTCGTAACGCTGCTGAGCCTGACTGAGCGCACCCCGAAGTTCATTGAGCTTGGCGACATTCTGCTGCAGTGCCTGCGCATCGCGGTTGAGCAACAGGCGCATGGTCAGCGCACGCAGACGCAGCATGTCCTGACTCATTTCGCCGACCGCCATCACGCTGGGCAGCCAGTTGTTGTCGACCTCGTCGGACTGGGCACGCATGTTCGACATTTGCAGCAGGGCGAACGCCCCAAGGGCAAACACCATCAGGGCCAACAAGCCAAAACCGAGGCCCGCACGCGGGGCAATATTGAGACTACGGATACTCATTGCGCTGGTTCCTTCCAAAAGCGCTGCATCAACCCTGCAGCTGGTTGCTTTAGAAGGTATCGGCCCGGCTGAAATTTGCGTAAGACCAAAAGGTGATATCAAAAGGCCTTAATACTTCGAACACTCGGCATTAACGATTCAGCGTGGTTTTGCCGGACTTAAGCTCCGTTCGCGGCAAGATCGCCAGAAAGTTATCTTTTGCGACTTTGCACGCTACGTCTTCGGGTAAAGCGTCCAGAAACGGTTTGAAGCTGTGCATTTCCTTACCGAGCTTGTTGAACCGCCCTACAACATCGGAACCGATCATGAAGCGCTCAGGGTGACGTTTGACCAGCGCCAACCATTCCGGACGCGGCTGGCCCTGTTCGTCCAGCAGATACGGCGAGAGCATGCTCCACGACAAGTCGATGAACAGATTCGGATACGCCTCAAGCATGCGCGTGAGGGTCGGCAGGAGAAAATCCAGTTGTGTTTGATGCCGATGGATTTCCGCGCTAGTGCCAGCGTGAGCCCAGATGAACCGTGTGTGCGGGTGATTACGCAGCGGCTCTTCGATTTCCTTCAGGTACAACGGATTTTTCTCACGTTTGGAAGTGATGTTGGAATGCAGCATCACCGGCAGATCATTTTCCGCCGCCAGATGATAGATCTTCGTCATCGCCTCGTTGTTGGCGCGCGGCGTATCACCAGAGGTCAGCGCCGTAAGGTCGTCATGGCGGGTAAACACTTCGCCAATGCCCTGCCACAGCCCCGGATACAGATCGAGCATGCGCTGGATATGCGCGGCGGAGTTCTTGTCGTTGGGGTTGAAGCCAGAGAGAAACGGATGAAAGTACGGACGCTGCTCAGGCGTCAGTTTTTGCACCGCATCGGCGACGATCACATCCGTGGCGCTGTACCAATAGGCATCGGCATCATCGCCGGCGTAATAGCGCGGACGCTTGGGTTCGTCTTCGTGCCACTTTTTCGCCACGGGGATGCCGGAAATCATCACGTGCTCAATGGAGTTTTCTTTCATCGCCGTCAGCAGTTTCGGCATGCCGGCGGTTTCCTGGAAAAAATCCACGTAATGCAGGTGTGCATCGCTGTAGGTGTATTCGCGGGCACTGGCAGTACCCGCAAACAGCAGAAGACTGGCGAGACTCAAACGATACAGGGACACAAGTAATCTCCGACAAGTAGGCATAGCCTAGACCCCGCCCTGACAACAAGGGTTCATCCCGCAGGAAAGTGGAACGCGCGCCGGTGGGAATGCTCTATAACTGCAAGGTCTTTTTTGATCGAACGACTTTTCCTACTGCCAGTGAGGTTCCCATGACTGTTACCGTCAATACCGTCTCCGCTGAAGGTTTTCGTCACACCGTACAAATCGATGACCACGAATTTTTTGCCGACGTGCCGGTTGCTGCCGGTGGCGAAGGTTCGGCGCCAGAGCCGCACGACTACTTCGACGCCGCCCTCGGTGCGTGCAAGGCCTTGACCCTGAAGATGTACGCGAAGAAAAAAGACATCCCGCTGACCGGCGTGGGTGTCGAAGTGAAACGCGACAACAGCCAGGAGCAAAAAGGCAAATACGCCCTGCACGTCACGCTCACCCTCAAAGGCGTGCTCACTGATGCCCAGCGCGAAGAATTGCTGCGCGTGGCCGATCGTTGCCCGATCCACAAGCTGATGACCACCAGCGAAGTCAGCATCGAAACCCACGCCCCACAAGGCTTCGACAGCCAATAACCATCCTGATGCCAGCGGCGGGTTATGCTTCTGGCATCACCCGCTCAGCCTGGAATGCACCATGGACACGCAACCTCTGATCATCCGCCCGCGCGCCGAAGACGTCGAAGGCCAGCCGATTCTGCGACCGCTGCCGTCAGCCAAATGCCGCAGCGTCGGGCCTTTCGTGTTTTTTGATCACATGCTTGAGACGGTTTATCCGACGGGCAAAGGCATGAACATCCGACAGCATCCACACATCGGTCTGTCGACCCTCACCTATTTGTTCGAAGGCCAACTCCTGCACAAGGACAGCCTCGGCTCCGATCAAGTGGTCAGCGCCGGTGATGTCAGCTGGATGACCGCCGGCAGCGCGATTGCTCATGTTGAACGCACGCCCGCACCGCTGCGGGATCAGATCTTCACGATGCACGGCTTGCAGATCTGGTTGGCTTCGCCCAAGGATCACGAACAAGGCCCCGGCCATTACAGTCATCACCCGGCGGCGACCTTGCCGGTCAGCGATAACCTCGGCGTGCAGATTCGGATGATTGCCGGGTCAGGCTTTTGCCTGAAATCACCAGTGCCGGTGCTTTCTCCTACGCTGTATGCCGAAGTGAAGATGCAAACGGCGACCACACTGCTGATTCCCACCGAGCATGAGGAACGTGCGTTGTATGTATTAAGCGGCGATGCGCAGTTGAACGGCGAAGCAGTCGAGCCGCATGCGTTGGTGGTGTTGCCGGCCGGGGAAGAGATGAGCCTGTTTGCAGAGAGTGACGTTCACGCCGTGGTATTCGGCGGCGCCCCACTGGACGGGCCTCGGCGGATCAACTGGAATTTTGTCGCAAGCGATCCGGCGGCGATTGATGAGGCACGGCGCAAGTGGGCGGCCGGGGATTGGCCGACGGTGCCAGGGGAAAGTGAGCGGATCGAGTTGCCGCGTTAAAACATTAGAAACAAAAGATCGCAGCCTGCGGCAGGCTGCGATCTTTTGATCTGAGGGCAATCAGCCCTTGAACACTTCATCCAGCAAGTCATGCATCGACTTGAATGCCCGTGCAGCGGTCTTCGCGTCGTACATCATCTTGCCCGGCACATTGGCGTGCGGATCGGTAAACGAGTGCACGGCACCGCCGTAGCTCAGCAGTTGCCAATCCACGTTCGCCGCGTTCATCTCGTCTTCGAAAGCCGGCAACTGCTCCTTCGGCACCAATGGATCGGACGCGCCATGCAGCACCAGCACCGAGCCTTTGATGTTTTTGGCATCCGCCGGATTCGGCGAGTCCAACGTACCGTGGAACGAAACCGCCGCCTTCACCGGCGCGCCAGTACGGGCCAGATCCAGTGCACAGCAACCGCCGAAGCAGAAACCGAACACCGCCAGTTTCGAGAGATCGACCGCCGCTTCACCCTGCTTCTGCAACTGCTCGAACGCTGCCTGCATGCGCTTGCGCAACAGTGCACGATCATCCTTCAGAGGCATCATCGCCGCACCGGCCTGATCAGCGTTTTGCGGACGTACGGCCTGGCCGTAGACGTCGGCGATCAATACTACGTAGCCCTTGGCCGCCACTGATTTAGCGATTTCCTCAGCGCCAGCGCTGACGCCCATCCAGTTCGGTGCCATCAGCAAACCCGGGCGCGCGTCCTTGTGCTCGGCATTAAACGCCAAACGACCTTCATAAGGCTGACCGTCAATCTGATAGACCACGGAACGTACAGTAACTTGGCTCATTTCTGACTCCTGATTGGTTAAACACCAGAATGAAAAAACCCGCCGAAGCGGGTTTTTCTACAACGTGATCAAACCGACAGTTCAACCAGCAGCTTGTTCAGACGGCGCACGTACGCGGCCGGATCCTTCAAGCTGTCGCCGGCAGCCAGGGCTGCCTGATCGAAGAGGATGTGCGACAGGTCGCCGAAACGCTCTTCGCTCTGCTCGCCGTCGAGTTTCTCGATCAGCGGGTGAGCCGGGTTGAACTCGAAAATCGGCTTCGAATCCGGCACCTTCTGGCCGCTGGCTTCGAGGATCTGACGCATTTGCAGACCCAGATCCTGCTCGCCGATGGCCAGAATTGCTGGCGAGTCGGTCAGACGATGAGAAACCCGCACTTCAGCCACGGAATCACCCAGCGCCGTTTTCAGACGCTCAACCAGACCTTCTTTGGACTTGGCAACCTCTTCTGCGGCTTTCTTGTCCTCTTCCGAGTCCAGGTTGCCCAGATCGAGGTCACCGCGTGCCACGTCGACAAAGCTCTTGCCGTCGAATTCGCTCAGGTAGCTCATCAGCCACTCGTCGATACGGTCGGTCAGCAGCAGCACTTCGATGCCTTTCTTGCGGAAGACTTCCAGGTGCGGGCTGTTCTTGACCTGCGCGTAAGTTTCGCCGGTGAGGTAGTAGATCTTGTCCTGACCTTCCTTGGCGCGTGCCAGGTAATCGGCCAGACCGACGATCTGCTCGCCGTCGTCACCGTTGGTCGATGCAAAACGCAGCAGACCGGCAATTTTCTCTTTGTTGGCGAAGTCTTCTGCCGGGCCTTCTTTAATGACCTGACCGAAGTTTTTCCAGAAGCCTTTGTATTGCTCAGGCTCGTTCTTCGCCAGTTTTTCCAGCATATCGAGTACGCGCTTGGTCAGCGCCGACTTCATCGAATCGATGATCGGGTCTTTCTGCAGGATTTCCCGCGACACGTTCAGCGACAGGTCGTTGGAATCGACCACACCTTTGATGAAGCGCAGGTACAGCGGCAGGAACGACTCGGCCTGATCCATGACGAACACGCGCTGCACGTACAGCTTCAGGCCTTTCGGCGCTTCGCGCTGGTACAGATCGAACGGTGCGCGGGCCGGCACGTACAGCAGCGAGCTGTATTCGAGTTTGCCTTCGACCTTGTTGTGGCTCCAGGCCAGCGGGTTCTCGAAGTCATGAGCGATGTGCTTGTAGAATTCCTGGTATTCCTCGTCCTTCACGTCAGTGCGAGGACGGGTCCACAGGGCGCTGGCGCGGTTGACGGTTTCCCATTCAACGGCTGGTGTTTCTTCGCCTTCGGCTGCGGTGACTTCTTTCGGCAGCTCGATCGGCAGCGCGATGTGGTCGGAGTACTTCTTGATGATGTTACGCAGACGCCAGCCATCAGCGAACTCGTCTTCTGCCGCTTTCAGGTGCAGAACGATGCGAGTGCCGCGCTCAGGTTTTTCGATGGTAGCGACTTCGAATTCACCCTCGCCTTTCGACGACCAGTGCACACCTTCGCTGGCAGGAGTGCCGGCGCGACGGCTGTACACGTCAACCTGGTCGGCAACGATGAAGGCCGAGTAGAAACCTACGCCGAACTGGCCGATCAGGTGCGAATCCTTCTTCTGATCGCCGGACAGGTTTTTCATGAAATCGGCGGTGCCCGATTTGGCGATGGTCCCCAGGTGGGTGATCACATCGTCACGGTTCATGCCGATACCGTTGTCTTCGAGGGTGACGGTCTTGGCGTCTTTATCGAAGCTCACACGGATTTTCAGATCAGCGCCACCTTCGAGCAAATCCGGCTTGGCCAGGGCTTCGAAGCGCAGCTTGTCTACAGCGTCAGAGGCGTTCGAGATCAATTCGCGAAGGAAGATTTCCTTGTTGGAATACAGCGAATGGATCATGAGGTGCAGCAGCTGCTTTACCTCGGTCTGGAAGCCCAGGGTTTCCTTTTGAGTTTCCACACTCATGGTCATCAAACTCCAATCAGATGGCATTGGCCGCGACCTGAATGGTCTGCGGCGGGTTGTCATCTGAGTTTGGGGCAGTGTTCAGGATTTCAAGGGCTCATCGATTTTGAAGTGTGCTCGGGCGGTGGCAATCGGTTCGCTCTCTGTGCTTTGCCACGCGGTGACGGCGACGTTGGCCACTCGCCGCCCCTGACGACAGACCTGACACTTGGCCCACGTATCACGAAACTGCCCGGCACGCAGGTAGTCGAGAGAAAAGTCGATGATCTTCGGCACACCCGGCGCCCCGGTAAAAATCAGTAGATGCAGCGCTGCAGCCAGCTCCATGAACCCGGCAATCACCCCGCCATGGATCGCCGGCAATAAAGGGTTACCAATGTTGTCCTTGTTCGCCGGCAGCTTGAACAGCAGTTCATCACCGACCCGCGAGCACTCGATACCGATCAGACCGGCATAGGGGATCAACTTAAGCAACGGCGCGTAGTCGCCCTGCGCGTGGGCCAGTTGCAACTGATCCTTGAAGTCGCTGCTCATTGGCCTTCACTCTTGATGGCGCCGCCGAAACCCTTGGCGCCTTTAATGTTTTTGCCCATGCGCATGAACGTGCCAACAACATGAGCGATTGGCTGTTCGGGATCATCCTGATAGGCAAAACCGCGGGCGAAGATCACATCTGTCGTAACGCGATAGCACTGAGCGAAGCCGTAGACATTTTTGTGGGGTTCAGCGGCGTGCATGTAGTCGATGCGCAGATCAAGGGTCGGGCAGACTTCGAATACCGGCAGCACACACAACGTCGACATCCCGCAGGCCGTGTCCATCAACGAGGTGATTGCCCCGCCATGAATCACCCCGGTTTGCGGGTTGCCGACGATTTTCGGACTGTACGGCAGGATCACTGTAAGTCCTTCACTGGAGGCGCTGTGCACCTGCAAACCCAGTACCTGACAGTGACGCAATGCCGAAAGAAAACGCGTCGCGCGCTCAAAAACGGGGTTTTCGGCCATTTGATAATTACTCTCGTTAGTGCCTGTTTTGAGTAGTAACCGGAACAGCAAAAGTTCCGTTGCAAAAGAAACTTATATATCTGAAAGAAATGAGGAACTTAACCCTCGGCGCAGAGTTCTTAAGGCCAGTAGTTATTTTCCATAAGGAGAAACACCCCATGCGTAAGACTTTAGCTATTGCCTTGATGTTGACCGCTTCCCTCGGTCTCGCTGCCTGCGATAAAAAATCCGAGGACAAAGCTCAAGATGCCAACCAACATGCTGAACAGGCTCAGCAGGACATGAACAAAGCTCAGGATAAAGTGAACGACGCAGCGAAAGAAAACGCCGAAGCTGCCAAAGCTCAGGCTGAATCGAACCAGGCTGCACAAGAAGAAGCTGCCAAGAAGCAATAATTTGCTTTTCGGTGTAACAAAAGAAAACCCGCCAAGTGCGGGTTTTCTTTTGCCTGGGATTTATCGGTACTGTCGACTTAGAGCAACACGGTTCTAAAAGTCGGACTAATCATCAGCAACAACGAACACACTAAGCCGACCAGCCAGACCAAGCTGCGCAGCTTGGGTAGATCCGCCAGGTAAAACCACAAGTAGATGATCCGTGCGATCACGAAAATAATCGCCAAGGCATCAATCAACCACCCTTGGGTTTGCGTGGTGTGCGCCATCAGTACACCCACGGCAAACAGGATGAACGCTTCGATGCTGTTCTGGTGGGCCGCCAGCGCCCTTGCGCCATAACCGGTCAGTTGCGCCTGCTGCTGGCGCGGCAGGTGGTTGTTGTAACCGCCCTGCTCTTTCATGGCTTTGCCCACCGGCATGCGCGCGATATAGATCAACAGCGCACTGATAAACACACACCAGAACGGAATACTCATTAAACAGCCTCTTTGTTCGCCTCGGGGACGGGCGCCTCTGTAGGGGTATAGACCATCACATCGAGAACGTCGGAATGAAATTCGCGACGGTACAAGACCACGACTACACCGGCACTCATGATCATGAACAACCATGGACTGACAAACCACGCCAGCATGCTCATGCCGAAGTAGTAAGAGCGCAGGCCGAAGTTGAACTGGTTGGCCGCCATTGAAATCACCCGCGCCGCCCGCGACGCGAAGGCCTTGCGCTCCTGCTCGGACACTTGTCGCTCACCGATCATGGGTGCCGAGCCGACCAGAATCGCCGCAAAATTGTACTGGCGCATGCACCAACTGAATGTGAAGAACGCGTAGACGAACACCAGCGCGAGGCACAACAACTTGATCTCCGACATGCCTTGCGACGCCTGCTGCACCATCGGAATGTCCGCCAGCAACGACACCGCCCGTTCAGACGCACCCAGCACAGTGAGAATACCGGCGAGGATGATCAGTGTGCTGGAGGCGAAGAACGAGGCGTTGCGCTCCAGGTTGCCGATCACGCTGGCGTCGGCGATACGGTTGTCACGCAGCAACATACGGCGCATCCAGTCCTCGCGATACAGGTGCAGGACGCTGGCCAGGCACGCTGTATCACGGGCCTTCCAGGTGGCATAACGGGTGTAGCCGCCCCAGCAGATGACGAACCAGACGGCGGCGAGCAGGTGAATCAGGTTGGCTTGGATGAACGACATGCGGTTCCTTGTGATGTAGATGCGGAATCTAAGCAACCCTTCGACGTTAGCTCAGGAAAAAAGACACTGCCTGACGCCCATAAAAAATGCCCCGTATCGATTGATACGGGGCATTTCTGTTTAAGCGTTCAAGACCCGCTTGTGGCGAGTCAGGAAACGTCAGGCAATGGCTTCGCTGCGCTTGCCCAGCACGCGATCGCAGACTACCGCGACCACCAGAGTCATTACGCACGGCACCAGCCACGCCAGGCCTTGCTCGCTAAGCGGCAGATGAGACAGCTGCGAAGGCATCCAGTCAGCGAGACCGGCGCCTTTCAGCGCGTCGATGGTGCCGAACAGGAACGACACCAGCATCACCGGGCCAAGAATACGGCCGTGTTCATGCCAGAAGTCTTTGCAGAAGCTCAGGGCCACCAACACGATGCATGGCGGATAGATCGCGGTCAGCACCGGGATGGAGAACGCAATCAACTTGGTCAGGCCAAGGTTGGACACCAGCAGCGAGAACGCGGCCAGAATGATCACCAGCGTCTTGTAGGACAGTGGCAGCACACGGCTGAAGTACTCAGCACAGGCGCAGGTCAGACCGACCGCCGTCACCAGACACGCCAGCGAGATCAGCACCGCAAGGAAACCGCTGCCCAACGAACCGAAGGTGTGTTGCACGTAAGCGTGCAGTACCGCAGCGCCGTTGGTGGCACCGACCGCGACTTCGTGGCTGCCGGAACCTAGACGGAACAGGCTGACATACACCAGCGCCAGACCGACACCGGCAATCAGCCCGGCGATGATCGCGTAACGGGTGATCAGCGCTGGCGACTCGACGCCACGGGAGCGGATCGCGTTAACGATGACGATGCCAAACACCAGCGCGCCCAGGGTATCCATGGTCAGGTAACCATTGATGAAGCCTTGGGAGAACGGTGCTGCCACGTATTCCGGCGTACCGCTACCGATATCACCGGCAGGCAAGGCGAACGCGGCGATGCCGAGTACCGCCAGCGCGATGATTTTCAGCGGCGCGAGGAAACGCCCAACGGTGTCGAGCAAACGGCCCGGGTAGAGCGAGATGAAGAACACCAGCAGGAAGTACACCGAGCTGTAGAGGAACAGCGCCAGCGGACTTTCGCCGGTCAGCGGCGCCAGCCCCACTTCGAACGACACGGTCGCGGTACGCGGGGTGGCGAACAACGGGCCGACCGCCAGGTAGCACGCAGCAGCCAAAATGCCGCCGGCAATCTTGCCGATCGGGCTGCTCAGCGCATCCATCGCCCCGCCAACCTTGGCCAGCGCGACGACGGTGACCACCGGCAGACCGACCGCCGTGATAAGAAAGCCCAGCGCGGCCATCCAGACGTGAGGTCCGGCCTGCAAACCGACGATAGGCGGGAAGATGATGTTACCGGCCCCAACGAACAGGGCAAACGTCATAAAACCAAGTGCCAGGATGTCCTGACCTTTCAAAACTTTCATTAAGGAAATACCACACTACTGAATCGGAATTTAGAGGGGAATTGCCCTGTGGGATTAGGGAAATGCTGTCGATCCGTATGGGACTGACCCGTATAGCGCGTTGCATGCCTTGTGGGCGGCAGACGCAAAAATGGCTGCTAGCCTAACGAATTTGGCTCACAAACGCACTGTTAGAGGGCGAACTATCCGATACGCGACGTTTCCGTGTCGCGTTTTTGCATGTAATTGGGGGCAAGTCTATAAATCCTCGAATGCCGGAAACGACAAAGGCCACCCGAAGGTGGCCTTTGTTTGGTAAAGCGTCAGTTAAGCGCGAGGCTTACTTGACAGGCCAACCAGTCAGCTCGGCCAGGGCCTTGCCGATGTCTGCCAGCGAACGCACGGTTTTAACGCCTGCGTCTTGCAGCGCAGCGAATTTCTCGTCTGCAGTGCCTTTGCC
>NZ_JBIUWI010000043.1:0-50044 GCF_044743385.1 Pseudomonas sp. NPDC087639
TGTCGAATGATGAAGGGGCTGCTCCACCTTCCGTTCGTTCCAAATCCAAACACTCCGCTTCACTTAAACAACATAAGTACATCGACTACACGCGGGCACTCGATGCCACGCAGTTGTATCTCAACGAAATCGGCTTTTCCCCATTGCTCTCCCCGGAGGAAGAAGTTCATTTTGCGCGCTTGTCGCAAAGTGGCGATCCCGCCGGGCGCAAGCGCATGATTGAAAGTAACCTGCGGCTGGTGGTCAAAATCGCCCGGCGTTACGTCAATCGGGGGTTGTCGCTGCTGGATTTGATCGAAGAGGGCAACCTCGGATTGATCCGCGCGGTGGAAAAGTTCGATCCCGAACGCGGTTTCCGCTTCTCGACCTACGCGACCTGGTGGATTCGTCAAACCATCGAGCGCGCCATCATGAATCAGACCCGGACCATTCGGCTGCCGATTCATGTGGTCAAGGAGCTCAACGTGTACCTGCGGGCTGCACGGGAGCTGACGCAAAAGCTCGACCACGAACCTTCACCCGAAGAAATCGCCAACCTGCTGGAAAAACCAGTGGCCGAGGTCAAGCGCATGCTGGGCCTGAACGAGCGGGTTTCTTCGGTCGACGTCTCGCTGGGTCCGGATTCGGATAAAACCCTGCTGGACACCCTGACGGATGATCGGCCAACCGATCCATGCGAACTGCTGCAGGATGACGACTTGTCGCAGAGCATCGATCAATGGCTGTCGGAGCTGACCGACAAGCAGCGCGAGGTGGTCATTCGCCGCTTCGGTCTGCGCGGCCACGAGAGCAGCACACTGGAAGACGTAGGCCTTGAGATCGGCCTGACCCGGGAACGGGTGAGACAGATCCAGGTGGAGGGCCTCAAGCGCCTTCGGGAAATTCTCGAGAAGAATGGCCTGTCGAGCGAGTCGTTATTCCAGTAAACGCATCGAACCACCGCCCACAAAAAGCCCCGACTGGTTCGGGGTTTTTTGTTGCCGGACATACGGTCAGCATTTCCATCATTTGTAGTCTCTCGGTGTAAGCTTCGGCTTACTCTTTCGTAAGTGTTCGCAAGATTTGCACGGTGGCAGACGTCTATTCTGATTGCGGTATTTTTCTAACTTATTGATTTATATCTTTATTTATTAATATGAAGTGCTTGTGACAGCCCATTCCAGTCTCCAGCGCCAATTGCTCTTGGCAGGGAACTCTTTAGTATCTGGGTTGTGTCGACGGACAGACACGCCCTTCAAGGACGAGGGGAAAGGACATCGCAGGACGCGATTCATCAGGACGATGAAAAGGAACACAGGGAATAGGGAAAAAATGTGGGCGGGTCAAACCGCCCCTTTTTTTGTCTGCAAAAAAGCAATCCCGGAAAAGCAAAAAGGCCCGCTAGGGGCCTTTTTATTGAACGCGAGGCAGATCAGCGTTCGAGGTCTTTGATCTTGCCTTTGACGCCATCCCACTCTTCGGCATCCGGCATCGATTCTTTCTTCTCTGTAATGTTCGGCCAGATCTCGGCCAGCTCGACGTTCAACTGAATGAACTCCTGCATCTCCTCCGGAACTTCGTCCTCGGAGAAAATGGCTACGGCCGGGCATTCTGGTTCGCACAGGGCGCAGTCGATGCACTCATCCGGGTGAATGACCAGGAAGTTCGGGCCTTCGTAAAAGCAGTCCACCGGACAGACTTCTACGCAGTCGGTGTACTGGCACTTGCTGCAGTTGTCGGTGACGACGAAGGTCATTTCTAATTTTCTCCTCAGGCGGCGGCAGCGTTGCCCCTTCACGGTTGGGGTCGCCAGGTTTGGGAGCGATGCCTGCTGGCCAGGCTATTAGCCAGCAGCATCCCAAACCGCGCGAGATTCTAACAGCTTGAAGCCGTTTGCGTTATATCCGCTTCTTCAGTGCTTATATCCGGTTCTTCAATGCATAGAGCATTTCTAGCGCACGGCGTGGCGTCATGTCGTCGATATCCAGTTTAGCCAACTCATCCAGGACCGGATGCGGCAGGCTGGCGAACATGTCGCTCTGTTGTGGCGTGGCCGGTTTACTTTTGGCGGCTGGTTTCGGTGCCTCATGCGGCAATGCCGTCTCTTCCAGGCGGCTCAAGTGCTCGCGGGCACGCACGATCACTTCGCTTGGCACACCGGCCAGTTGCGCAACCGCCAAGCCGTAGCTCTGGCTCGCAGGCCCCGGCAGCACATGGTGCAGGAACACGATGCGCTCGTTGTGCTCTGTTGCGTTGAGATGCACGTTGGCCACCAGCGGCTCGGCTTCCGGCAGAACAGTCAGTTCAAAATAGTGAGTCGCAAACAGCGTGTAGGCACGCAGGTGCGCCAGACGCTCAGCCGCCGCCCATGCCAGCGACAGACCGTCGAAGGTGCTGGTACCGCGGCCGACTTCGTCCATCAGCACCAGACTGCGCTCGGTCGCGTTGTGCAGGATGTTGGCGGTTTCGCTCATTTCCACCATGAAGGTCGAACGGCCACCGGCCAAGTCATCGCTGGAACCGATCCGGGTGAAGATCCGATCGACTAGCGACAGTTCGCAACTGGCAGCTGGCACGAAGCTACCGATATGCGCCAACAGCACGATCAGAGCAGTCTGACGCATGTAGGTGGATTTACCGCCCATGTTCGGGCCAGTGATCACCAGCATGCGCGTGTTGTCATCCAGACTCAGGTCGTTGGCCACGAACGGCGTGGTCAGCACCTGCTCAACCACTGGGTGACGACCCTGGGTGATGCGCATGCACGGCTCGCTGACGAAGCGCGGACAGTTCAGATCAAGGTTCAGCGCACGTTCGGCGAGGTTGCTCAGCACATCCAGCTCAGCCAGCGCGCCAGCGGTGTCCTGCAACGGTGGCAACTGACTGATCAGATCTTCCAGCAGCGCCTCGTAGAGCATCTTCTCGCGCGCCAGGGCGCGGCTCTTGGCGGATAGCGCCTTGTCTTCGAACTCTTTCAGTTCCGGCGTGATGAAGCGCTCGGCGCCTTTCAGCGTCTGGCGCCGGATGTAGTCCGCCGGAGCCGATTCCGCCTGTTTACTCGGCAGCTCGATGAAGTAGCCGTGAATGCGGTTGTAGCCGACTTTCAGGTGGGACAGGCCGGTGCGGGCTTTCTCCCGCGCTTCCAGATCGATCAGGAACTGCCCGGCGTTTTCGCTCAGCGATTGCAGGTCATCCAGTTCGCTGTCGTAACCGGTTTTCAGGACACCGCCATCACGGATTACCGCAGGTGGGTTATCGATAATGGCTTTTTCCAGCAGCGCTGCCAGTTCCGGGTAAGTGCTGGTGGTGGTTGCCAGGCGTTGCAGGTGTGGCGCTTCCAGATCGGTCATCGCCACTTGCAGTTCCGGCAGCGCGCCGAGGGCATCACGCAGGCGCGCGAGGTCACGCGGACGGGCATTGCGCAGACCGATCCGCGCAAGAATGCGCTCGATGTCGCCGATTTCCTTGAGCTGCGGTTGAAGCTTTTCGAAGCGGTAACCGTCGAGCAGGCAGGTGATCGAGGTCTGGCGCGCCAGCAATACAGTCAGATCGCGCAGCGGACGGTTCAACCAACGGGTCAGCAGGCGGCTGCCCATGGCGGTCTGGCAGCGATCGACCACCGATTGCAGAGTGTTGTCGCGTCCACCGGCCAGGTTGGTGTCGAGTTCCAGGTTGCGCCGGCTCGCGCCGTCCAGTACCACGGTGTCGTCGAGACGTTCGTGGCGCAGGCTGCGCAAGTGGGGCAGGGCGGTGCGCTGGGTTTCCTTGGCGTAGGCCAACAGGCAACCGGCGGCGCCGATGGCCAGGGTCAGGGTTTCGCAGCCGAAGCCTTTCAGGTCTTGTGTGGAAAACTGCTGGCAGAGACTTTTCAGCGCCGAGTCACGCTCGAAATCCCACGGCGCACGACGACGCACGCCACGGCGTTTTTCCGCCGGCAGATCCTTCGGCCAATCGTCCGGGATCAAAAGCTCAACCGGGTTGACCCGCTCCAGTTCCGCCAGCAGGTTCTCCCAGCCCTTGATCTCCAGCACGGTGAAATTGCCGCTGGTGATGTCCAGCACCGCCAGACCGAACAGACGCTCGTCACCCAGTAAAGCAGCAATCAGGTTGTCGCGGCGTTCATCGAGCAGGGCTTCATCGCTGACCGTGCCCGGTGTGATGATCCGCACGACCTGACGATCAACCGGCCCCTTGCTGGTAGCTGGATCGCCAACCTGCTCGCAGATCACCACCGACTCGCCAAGCTTGACCAGTTTCGCCAGGTACCCTTCCGCCGCGTGGTAAGGAATCCCACACATCGGAATCGCCTGCCCCGCCGACTGCCCGCGCGCAGTCAGGGTGATGTCGAGCAACTTGGCTGCCTTCTTCGCGTCTTCATAGAAGATTTCGTAGAAATCGCCCATGCGATAGAACATCAGCTGATCCGGGTGCTGGTTCTTCAGGCGCCAGTACTGCTGCATCATCGGAGTGTGGGAGGACAGGTCGGAGACGGCTTTATTCATCGGATTGTCAGGCAACTCGTTCAAAGGTGTAGGGCAAAAGCGGGGCATCCGCCGGGCTTTTCCGCGATGGGCGCAAGATTACCATGGCGGTCTATCCGACGCAGGCATGACGGCCCGCTGACACTTTTGCCCATGATTTGTGTGTTTATGCACAATTTATGCAAATCAGCATTTGTCTTCGCGAAAAACTTCAAGCACTATGCGCGTTATGCAAAAACGCAACGTATCCTCCGTCTTAAGAGCACTGCTCGACCAGCACGGGATCTCCCCCACGGAGCTCCATCGTCGCACCGGCGTGCCTCAATCCACTCTCTCGCGGATTCTCAGCGGGAAGATCGTCGATCCTTCGGATAAACACATTTCGAAAATCGCCGAGTACTTCAATGTAAGCACCGATCAGTTGCGCGGGCGCGCGGATGTTGCGCCGTCTGCCGGTGCTGCGCGTGATGACGTGCATGCGGAACTCAAGGACATAATGCTGTGGGACGACGACACGCCTGTCGATGATGACGAGGTGTCGGTGCCCTTCCTTCGTGAGGTTGAATTGGCAGCTGGATCAGGAAGATTCGTCATCGAAGAGAGCGAGCGCTCTAGCCTGCGCTTCGGCAAGCGCAGCCTGCGCCATAACGGCGTGCAATTCGATCAGGCCAAGTGCGTGACGGTGCGTGGCAACAGCATGTTGCCGGTGCTGCGTGACGGCGCCACGGTCGGCGTGAACGCGGGCAAGTGCGGTATTGGCGACATCATTGATGGCGACCTGTACGCGATCAATCACAACGGCCAGTTGCGGGTGAAGCAACTCTATCGCCTGCCTACCGGTATCCGCCTGCGCAGCTTCAATCGCGACGAACATCCGGACGAGGACTACACCTTCCAGGAAATCCAGGAAGAGCAGATCGTCATCCTCGGTCACGTCTTCTGGTGGGGCATGTACGCCCGCTAAGCAGACCCGGTCAGATAAAACCCGCCATCGGCGGGTTTTTTTTCGCCTGCGCAAAACCCTCAACGCCACGATTTATGCGGCATGCATGCGTCAGCGCATTTCTTGCGCATAAATAAATGCATTTACGCATTGACTGTATATGCATCCATGCATACTATTGCCACCAAGCCGCTCGACAAAGCGGCTGGAAACGAAAGCTCTTTAGTTCCACAAGAACAGGCAGCGATGAACCGGCCTCAACGGTTCAGAGGGTTGGCAACTGACCCGGGTGTGCAGCGTAAAGCACCAGAAGCAGTTATCCGGCGGGCAGGGACCGCGGTCGGAAAAACAATTTGAATGGACTCGTACCGCGCCAGTAGCGCCGAAAAGTCAGCTTCCTTTTTTGAACACAGGATTTAAAGGAAGGGCGAAGGAGCGCATTACTGAAAAGCCCGGCGGATTTGCCGGGCTTTTTGGAATGCCTACCTCCAGAGAAAACGATTGAACCCAACACACACCATTCATCAATCACCCCCAGGAGGCGTGACATGACAAGCGAGCAACAAGCGTTGGCGGACATGCCGATCTGGCTGGTCATCCTACTCGCCGTAGTGGGCGGGGTGTCCGGCGAAATGTGGCGCGCCGACAAGGAAGGCGCCCGCGGCTGGTCATTGCTGCGGCGCCTGGCCCTGCGCTCCGGCGCCTGCATGATCTGCGGCGTCTCGGCAATCATGCTGCTGTATGCCGCAGGATTGTCGATCTGGGCCGCCGGCGCGTTCGGCTGCCTGACAGCAATGGCTGGCGCCGACGTGGCTATCGGTCTATACGAACGCTGGGCTGCCAAGCGCATCGGCGTCTGCGAAGTTCCACCCCGCGACCAGCCTTAACCTTGAATGTTATTCGTGCCGCCCTATGGGCGGCAGGGCTTCGCGTGGACGATTGAAAAGGAGGTCATGTATGCCCACACCGATCCAGCAGCCGTCGCAATTGTTCACAGCCATTGCGACGACGTTGCGCAACACCGCAGGACTCACCCTCAGTGTCGGCAATCAAGATGATTTCAATGCTCCCGGCGATCAGGCCTGGGTGCTGATCGACTTTGACCGAAATGCGTCGGGAGTTCGCTCCGCTGATGGGCGTATCGCTCATGTCATGACGTTGTCGTTGCAAGTCATCCCGGCGCTTTCCGCCACGGCATTTGCCGCCTGCGATCTGATCGCCGTGCTGAAAAACCTGATCACCGACAACCGCTGGAATCTGCCTGGCGATCAATGCGATTTGCCGATGAATATTGATGGCTTGCCTTCACTACTCATCCGCGCCGATCAGCAATACAAGGCCTGGACATTGACGTTCAACCAGACCCTCTATCTCGGCCCGACCCTGCTCGACGATCCACTCGGCACGCCGAAATTCGCCCGTACCTGGGAAGTCAGCAATATCGACGACCCCGACCAATACACCGCGCTGGAGGCGTGACCGATGTTCGACGCATTACTGCGTATGCAACTGGGCCCGATCATCGAACGCCTGGCCGAGATGGAAGCGGAAATCGAAGACCTGCATCGGCGTGCCGAGAGCTACTGCCGCATCGGCGTCTGCCAGACAGTCGACGCGGCGAGCAACACCTGCACGGTCAGCCACGGTGGACTGCTCACGCCGGCCATCAAGTTCTTCAATCCGAGCGCCGGAGCGCAGAGCGAATCGCGGATCCCGACCGTGGGTGAGCAGTGTCTGCTGTTCAACTACGGCAGCGGTGAAAGCGGTGCGCAATCGGTGGCGTTGTTCGGTTTGAACAGTGATCGCTTTCCGCCGACTTCGACCGTACCGACGCTGACGCGCCGCGTACATCCGGACGGCAGTGAAAGCGGTTACGACGACGCCTCGCACACCCTTCACTGGCAGAACGGTCCGGCAACGTTCAGCGGTTCTCGCGAATCGCTTGAGCTGAGCATCGGCCCGGCGCGACTGGCGATGAACCCGCAGGCCATCAACCTGCAACTGGGCGCCGTCGGCCTGACCATCGACGCTTCGGGCGTTCACTTCAGCGGCCCGCTGGTCGATCACCAGGGCCGCGTCATCAGCCCCTGATTCAAGAGCTTCCCATGATCGGAATCGATAGAGACAGCGGGGCCACGGTC
This sequence comes from Pseudomonas sp. NPDC087639, assembly GCF_044743385.1. Classification (NCBI taxonomy): domain Bacteria; kingdom Pseudomonadati; phylum Pseudomonadota; class Gammaproteobacteria; order Pseudomonadales; family Pseudomonadaceae; genus Pseudomonas; species Pseudomonas sp. NPDC087639. The sequence continues at coordinate 7,545 of NZ_JBIUWI010000043.1, forward strand.
GACGATTGGCTGCAGTTTGTGCAGCGCGCGACCCGGGCTCTGACCACGCCGCTGGGCACCCGGCAAAAACGGCCCCTGTATGGCTCGCTGATCCCCTCGCTGCTCGGGCAGAACCTCGGCGACGACGTTTTGCTTCTGGCTCAGAGCCACGCAGCGCAAGCGTTCTACAACAAGCAAAACGGCATCGATGATTTTCAGCCGCAAGTGATTGTCGCCAGCCGTCAGGGCGCCGGTCTGCTGCTGCGTTTCGCCGGCACCTGGAAAAACCGTCAACAAACCTTCGAGGTCGTGACATGAGCATGTTGATCCCCGGCCAGAACCAATTGGCCGAACCCGCGCTGATCGCCGTCGACGCCTTCGAAGACCTGCTCGCCGAGTTCAAGACCTTCGTTATCGAATACGTCGGCGTCCGCTCGCCGGACAGCGCAGCGAAACTCAAGAACAGCCTGGAAAACGAAAGCGAACTGCTGACCCTGGCGCTGGAAGCCTTCTGCGTTCGGCTGCAAACCCACGAGCGTAAATACAACGCCCGCATCAAGCAGATGCTGGCGTGGTGGGCGACCGGCAGCAATCTCGATGCGCGGCTGGCGGACATGGGCCTGGAGCGGCAGTTGCTCGATCCGGGTGATCCCGCCGCATTCCCGCCAGTACCGGCGATTTACGAAAGCGACGACGACGCCCGGTTGCGTTATTACCTGGCGCCCCATGCACCGGCGGCGGGGTCGCGGATGCAGTATCGCCGCGAGGTGTTCACCCTCGGCGAACGGCCGACGGTGAAAGTCGAATCCACCGATGCCGGTGTGGTGAATGTCACTTACACCTTCAACCCGGATGGCCTCGCCGCGCAGGTCAAGGACGGCAATGGACGACGCACCGCGCCGGGCGAAGTACAGGTCACCGTGCTTGCGCGGGATGCTGACGGCACGCCATCCGAGGCATTGCTTGAAGGCGTCCGCCAACATTTCGCCAGGCCCGATGTGCGACCGGAAACCGATCTGGTCACCGTCAAGGCTGCCGAGATCCAGCGCTACAAAATTCGCGTCGTCGCCAAGATCAATTCCGGCCCCGATTCGGGCCTGACCCAAGTCGCTGCGCAGCAACAATTGCAGGCTTACGCCGACAGTTGTCATCGCCTCGAAGGGCGGGTCGATCCGAGCTGGATCGACTACACGCTGCACAGCGCCGGCGCCGTGCAATTGCAGATTCTGGAACCGCTGGCGCCGATCGTGACGACTGCGTTTCAGGCGCCGTACTGCACGGCAGTCGAGGTCGAGGTGCTGACGCTATGAGTGAGCCAACGCAACGCCCGACCTTGTTGCCGGCCAACAGCTCGGCACTCGAGCGCGGTCTGGATCTGGGCTTCGGCGCGCTGCTTGATCGCATCGCGCCACCGTTCCCCGAGCTGATGAATCCAAGCGAAACGCCGGTCGCATTTCTGCCGTATCTCGCAGCGGATCGCGGCGTCGCCGAATGGAGTACCGCCGCGCCTGAAACGGAAAAACGCCTGACCGTCGAACTCGCCTGGCCCACCGCACGCCAGGCCGGCACTCGCAAGGCACTGGAAAACGCCGCCAAAGGTTTGCAACTGCGTCCGGAAATCCGCGCCTGGTACGAACAGACGCCGCCCGGCGCGCCTTACAGCTTCTCCGTACGCGCCTTCAGCGAACAACCCTACAGCGAAGAAATCGACGCCCGTCTCGACCGACGCCTGGCCGATGCCAAAAGTGAACGGGATGTGCTGTCGGTCTCGGTCGGGTTGAGCGCATTCGGCAGCCATTACATCGGCGCCGCGACCTTTTGCGGCGAGCTGACCACGGTTTATCCGGTGTTCATCGAAGGGCTCGAAACCTCGGGAGAGGCGTTCATGGCCGCTGGTATGTACACCGTCGAAACATCCACAATTTATCCTCAGGGGGCCTGAATGGCTGACTATTACACCCTGCTCACCAATGCAGGGATTGCCTACGAAACGGCGTGCAAGGCCGCGGGCACGCCGATCAAGTTGACGCAGATTTCCGTCGGCGACGGTGGCGGCTCGATCTACAACCCGGCCGCGACGGCTACGGCGCTGAAACGCGAAGTCTGGCGCGGGCCGCTCAATGCACTCTTCCAGGACGAGAAAAATCCGAGCTGGCTGCTCGCTGAAGTGACCATTCCGCCGGATGTTGGCGGTTGGTATGTGCGTGAGGCAGGGCTGTGGACCGATACCGGGATTCTCTACGCCATCGTCAAATATCCGGAGTCGTTCAAGCCGGTTTTGGCCACGTCCGGCTCGGGCAAAGAGTTCTACATTCGCTCGATCTTCGAGACCAGCAATGCGTCGCTGGTGACGTTGTTGATTGATGACACGGTGGTCAAGGCTACCCGTGCGTGGGTCATGAGTTACCTCGCCGAAGAACTTGGCAAATTGGATGGCAAACAGTCGGTGCGTGTTGCCGCGACTGCCAACGTCGTGCTGAGCGGCGCGCAGCAGATCGACGGCGTGGCGGTGGTTGCCGGTGATCGTGTGTTGCTGCCGAATCAGACGCTGGCCAAGGATAACGGTCTGTGGATTGTCGCCAACGGTGACTGGGTGCGGGCGAGCGATGCCAACAGCAGCGCCAAGGTCACTCCGGGGCTAACGGTGATGGTGGAGGAGGGCACGGCGAACGGTGATTCGCTGTGGCACCTGACTACCAATGCGCCGATCACCCTCGGCACTACCGCGCTGACGTTCAAGATGCTGGCCGGGCGCACCGGGATTGCTGCCGGGACTTACAAGAGTCTGACCGTTGATGAATATGGCCGCGCGACGGCGGGTGCGAACCCTGAGACGCTGGCCGGTTTTGGTATTAAGGATTCGTACACGAAGGCTGAAGTTGAAGCGTTGATTGCCAAGGCGTCGGCGTTGCCGGTGGGCTCGATTGTCGCGTTCCCGGTTGATGCACCGCCACCCGGTTTTCTGGAGCTGGATAACAGCGTCAAGAGCAGCGCTACTTACCCGGACTTGAGCGCTTATCTGGGCGGCAAGTTCAACAAGGGTGATGAGGGTATTGGGGATTTCCGACTGCCTGAGGCGCGTGGGGAGTTCTTGCGTGGTTGGGATCATGGGCGCGGCGTCGATGTTGGGCGCGCGATGGGCAGCCGGCAGGCTGACGAAATAAAAGCGCACGCTCATGCGACCGTTTACGAGTTAGTCACTGATTTGTTTGCAGCAGGAACCGTTACTCGCAACTTTGTTCAGGATTTCGGAACTCAGAATAGTGTGCAAACGAACGCTGCTGGAGGGGTTGAAACCCGCCCTCGCAACATCGCCGTTATGTGGTGCATCAAAGCCTGGAACGCCCCGGTCAATCAGGGAACCATCGACGTAGCCGCACTGGCCAAGGAAGTCGAACGGCTCAAGTCCGCCGTTCCAGTGGGAGCTGTTCTGGCATTCCCGACCGGGATTGTTGCGCCTGGTTATCTGGAGCTTGACGGCAGTGTGCAGAGCATTGCGACGTATCCGGATCTGGCGGCTTATCTCGGCACCACTTACAACAAGGGTAATGAGGGCGCGGGTAACTTCCGCTTGCCGGAATCGCGTGGCGAGTTCTTGCGTGGCTGGGATCATGGACGCGGAGCGGACCCTGCTCGGGTAATTGGCAGTTATCAACTTGGCACTTTGACGGCTTTCGACAGTAACACTCCCGGTGGTGCTTCGGTCGATATCCTGCGCTGCAGTCCCGCGCAGGCTCAAGCGGATATTTATCGCTCTACCGATTATCCGGGCGTCGGAATTACTTATACCGCCTCCAACCTCAGCGTAGGCGAGTTCCCTGTCGAGGGCGGTGTCACACGCCCACGCAACCTCTCCGTCATGTGGTGCATCAAGGCCTGGAACGCGCCGATCAATCAGGGAAGCATCGACATTGCTGCGTTGGCCGCTTTGGCACAGCAAGCGACTGAAACGAGTCAAGGCACCGCTAAGGTTGCCACGCAGATTCAAACCAACGCCGGAACCGACGACACAGTCATTGTTTCACCGAAAAAACTGCGCCTCGGATTCGAGATCAGCCTTGCCGCCAATGGATACATCATTTTCCCATCGTGGCTTGGCGGCCTGATGTTGCAATGGGGATTGGCGAATATGCCGGGGACATCCGCAAACTTCAGTTTCCCGATTGCCTTCCGCAACAATGTTTTTCAAATGATAGCTACTGATGGCGGCGGTGGTGCCCATTCATTGGGTGTAAGTCCAGTAACGACCGGCTTCACCGCTTGGGGCAATGTGGCGACAACGAACTTCCGCTATCTGGCCATAGGTAACTAAAAATGCGTTATTACAGCAAATCAACAGACTGCACTTATCTGGATCGTGTGCATTCGGTGATGCCGGATGACGTGATTGAAATCAGTGACGCTCTCTATCAGGAAGTCTTCGCCAATCCCATGCTCGGAAAAATCCGTAGTCTGGATGAAAGCGGACTGCCGATCTTGATTGATCCGCCGGGTTTGACTTCAGAAGAGAGAGAGAAGCTGGAACGCAGTTGGCGAGACGAACAGATCAACACTGTTCTTTGGTTGCGTGAGCGTCATCGCGACCAACTCGATCTGAACCAGACACCATCGCTGACAACTGAGCAATTCAGCGAACTGTTGATCTACATTCGCAGCTTGCGCGACTGGCCCCAATCGCCAGATTTTCCATCGGCAGAAGCACGTCCGATCGTGCCTTCCTGGATCGCTGAGCAGACTCAGTAAACGCCCCGGAACCCGGGGCGTTTTCTTATCTGTCCAATAATACCCAACACCCGCCAAGCCCCTTCCCACGAGGGGCTTTCCCGTTTATGGAGAAACGAAAAATGGCAACCCGCCAAACCTACACCGTGCTCGTTCCATTCCCCACCGGCGGTGGGCACTGGTCGAGCGTCGGTCAAGACCTTGATCTGCTCGACGTCGAGGCCAGTGCCTTGCACACCGCCGGTCGACTGGAACTGAAAACACCTACCACCCAGGCCAAAAAGGCCGCTGCCAAGAAGGCTGACTGAACATGGCTGAGGTTTTGAACTTCGAGCACAACGGCATTACCGTCAATGCCACTGAATCCCCCGAGGCCATGGGTGGCCTGGGTGACAATGTCATCGGTCTGGTCGGCACCGCGCCGAAAGCCGATCCGCTGATTCCGCGTAACGCCCCGTTCCGCATCAACAGCTTCACCACCCATGCGCTGCTCGATCCGACCGGTTCGGAAGAGGGCACCCTGTATCACGCGGTTTACCAGATCCTCAAAGTGGTCAAGGTGCCGGTGTATGTGGTGATTGTCGAAGCGGGCGCGACTCCGGCCGACACCGTCAACGCAGTGATCGGCGGCGTCGAGCCGGCGACTGGCCGCAAGCTCGGTCTGGCCGCACTGGGCAGTGTCCCGGAAGACCTGACCATTATCGGCGCGCCGGGCTTCACCGGCACCAAAGCGGTGGCCAGCGAGTTCGCCTCGTTCGGCAAGCGCATCAAGGCTCGTGTGGTACTGGATGGCAAGGACGCCTCGGTCGCTGATCAAGTGACTTACAGCCAGGAACTCGGCGGCGCCGATCTCGGTTTCGACCGTTGCCTGGTAGTGCACAACATGCCGGCCGTGTACTCGAAAGCGGCGAAGAAAAACGTCTTCATTGCACCGTCCAGCCTGGCGATTGCCGCGCTGGCCAAGGTCAAGCAGTGGGAGAGCCCGGGCAACCAGGTGACCTACTCCGAAGACGTTTCCCGCGTCGTGGAATACAACATCCTCGACACCTCCACCGAAGGCGATCTGCTCAACCGCTACGGCGTCAGCTACTACGCCCGCACCGTGCTCGGCGGCTTCTCGCTGCTGGGTAACCGCTCGATCACCGGCAAGTTCATCAGCTACGTCGGCCTCGAAGATGCGATCAGCCGCAAGCTGGTCAAGGCCGGCCAGAAAGCCATGGCCAAGAACCTCACCAAGTCCTTCATGGATCAAGAGGTCAAGCGCATCAACGACTGGCTGCAAACCCTGGTCGCCGACGAAACCATTCCTGGCGGCAGCGTCTATCTGCACCCGGAACTCAACAGCGTCGAGAAGTACAAGAACGGCACCTGGTACGTGGTTATCGACTACGGCCGCTACGCGCCGAACGAACACATGGTTTATCAACTCAACGCCCGCGATGAAATCATCGAGCAGTTCCTGGAGGACGTTCTCTAATGTTTACCAACCGCAATCGCCAGGCCATCGCGGCCACCCTGCAAGGCTTGCCGCTGTCGGCGACCGTGGAGGAATTCACCCCGCCGAAGATCGAATTCGACATGGAAAACATGGCGGGCGGACGCTTCATCGTCGAAGAAATGGCCAAAAGCGCGAAGGCGCTTGGCGCCAAGTTGATCCTGCAGGGCGCTGGCCCGGAAATCATGCTCGCACTGGGCGTGAAGCTCGGCGATGACATTCTGTTGAACGTGCGTGAAGCCGGTCAGGATCAGGACGGCAACACGTGGTTCACCTACCACACCGTCGGCGGCAAGCTGAAGATTCTCGATGAAGGCGTGATCAAAATGGGTGATAAACCCAAGACCACCCTGGAATTGTCCTGCCGTACCTACACCCGCCTGGAAAACGGTATTCCGGTGATCGACATCGACGTGCGCACCCAGAAGTTCGTGCTCAACGGCGTCGACATTCTCGGTGATGCCCGTCGTGCGGTGCTGATGCCGTAAACACACCGCAGAACCTGTGGGAGCGAGCCTGCTCGCGAAGAGGCCATCACATTCAACATTGATGTGACTGTAAGACTGTTTTCGCGAGCAGGCTCGCTCCCACCTTGGGCCAGTGTGACTGGCTGCAAATGAGCAACACCCCCCCTAAGAATCACCAAGGAATTCATTCATGTCGTGGATGCCACCCAAGCATGACCTGTTGTCGCCAATCACCGGCGATGACGGCGCGCAGATCGAGCAGATCCAACTCAAACCGCTGTTCTACGCCGCGCAGAAAGAAGCGCTGGAACGCGCTGGCGATGACGAAGACGATCAGTTCTTCGAGCTGGCGCTGCTCGCCACCGGCCTGTCGATCAAAGAGCTAGACCAGCTCAAACGCCCGGACTATGTGAGCATCGCCCAGTACGTGCACGAGATGTCGACTCGCCCGGCTTCGTACTTTCTCGACCAGGTCGAAGACGCGGAAAAATCCGCCGATCCCGATCAGGTGCAGCTGCTGCAACCGCTCGCAGTCACCGGCTGCACCGTGACCTCGCTGTCGCTGGAAATGCCGGCACTGCGCGCCACCAAAGTGATGAAGAAACTGAAAACGGCCAAGGAACGCGCCGAGTTCATCACCGCCCATTGCACCGGTCTGATGATCCCCGATCTGGCGCAGTTGACCGTCCCTGACTGGACTCAGCTACAGGTGCGCATAGACGATTTTTTAAACCAGCCGGCGGCCTACTTTCGGAACGCGACATCGAAGTAATCCTCGATATCGTCCCGCTCATTTACCCGGTAAGTGAGGCGGAAATTCTGGAATGGGACGCCGCAAAGGCGTTGCGCCGCTACGACATAGCGATCACTCGCCTTGGCGTGAAACAGGAGTAGAGCGGCAATGGCAGAGAGCAAATTTTCGCCCATGAATGTCGGTGACAGCGCCGGCGCAGGATTTGGCAGTATCACCCTGAGCGTTGCCGCGCTGAACGCAGGTGCGGGGCGGCTTGCCGTGGAGCAGATCAGCGGGCTGCGCCAGGCATTGCTGACGGCCAGCGGAAGAATCGTGCTGCTGACGACGGCAATCGATGCATTGAGCGTGACTCTGTCCGCATTGCGTGCGTTGCCACAGGCAGCGAGTGCCGAAGCGAAGAGTGAGTCATCCGGTGGGCAGAAAACACCGGAAAAATCTTCCACGGGAGCTGAGCTTCCCGAGACGCGCAAGGCAGCGATTGCCATGGATTCGGCTGCGGCCACTCTTGCGAGTGTGGCGCAGCTTTCCCGCGACGACGGGAAAGACATGGCACTCACGAGCCTGAAAATGGCCAGTGCCACCTTGGTGGCTGCCGGAGGCACTACCGGGGTCGAGCTGGTCAAGATTGAAACCCTGGCAGCCAAGGCGGGAGTCGGCAGCGAAGCGGTAAACGACGAGGGCAAGAAACGCGAATTGCTGACGTTTGCCAGCGATGCGGCCATCACTGCATCGGCATTCAAGGTTACGGGGCTGGAAGCCGGCGAAATGTTGAAGGTCTGGCGCACCTCGATGAAGCTTTCGCGCGATCAAGCCCTTGATTTGGCGGATGCGGCCAATCATCTCGGCAAAATGCCCGGAGATGTCCAGGCAGGGGCTATCGGTTCTGTCTTGCAGCAGTCGGGTGAAGCTGCCGTCGGCGCAGGCTTTCAACCCGAACAAGCGGCGGCGTTGTCGGCGGCGCTGTTGAACAGCGGCCTGAAGAAAGACGATGCCGGTAGCGCACTGAAGAACATTTCCGATGCGTTGGCCAAGGGCGATCAAGCGTCCGGGGCTGAAAAGGCTGCTTGGAATCAATTAGGCCTGGATCCCAAGGCAGTCGCGCAAGCCATGCGCGATCCCGAGCACAAGGGCTTGCAGAAAGGCGCCGTTATCTCGGTACTGGCGGCTCTGAATAACAAATCACCGGAAGAGCGCTCGACGTTGTCCCGGACATTGTTTGCGGACAGTGGCAGTGCGGCGCTCTCGTTGTCCGGGGACTTGAGCAAGGTGAATGATGCCTTCTTGCAGGTGAGCGACAAGAGCCTGTACGCGACATCGAAGCTCAAGGAAAAAGGCTCGGTCAGAGAGTCCGCGATGGCCCTTGCCAATACCCAGCAGGGGCAGTTGAACATAAAAAATGCCCGTGAGGAGCGCTTGTCGGTCGCCAAAGGCAATGCGCTGGCGCCCGATATCGAAACGCCGGGTGAGAGTCATTCGGTAGACCAACTGAGCGAACTGGCCGAAACCTATCCGAAAACCACGGGAGTGGCTCTGACGGCGGCAGCCTGGATCAAACCGGTGTTCGATTTCGTGCTCGATGCAGTTGTCGGGGAGATGAAAGATCGGGTTGGCAAAGGGATCGTGGATAAAGCTGCCAGTCGGCTCCCCGGTCGTTCAGGGCTCGCCCCATCCGCAGCAGCTGCAGTGACCGGCGTGGCTGAAACGCAGGGAGCTGCTCTTGCCAGCCGGACAGCAAATGCCGGCAACGGTTTGAAGATACTGGAACAGACTGCAAGGTCTGCTGCTCCGAGGCTGGAGCCTTTGGTTGCCTCGATACAGCCGGTGTCGCGTGCAATGCCCGGGCCGATGAAGGCGCTGATGGGGGCCTCCATGGTCGCCGAAGGTGTTGCCAGCGGTGACAAACAACAGATTGGCAAAGGCCTCGGCGCCGCCGGTGGTGCGTGGGCCGGCGCGCTTACCGGTAGCTCGATGGGCGCGACCCTGGGAAGTCCCGGGCTGGCGCCGGGCATGGCACTTGGGAGTGTCATTGGTGGACTGATCGGGGGATGGCTGGGCTTTGAAGGGGGAGGTTTTTTGGGGGAGAAACTGATGACTACCGCGCCGGACAAACTCGCCCCGCCGGCCGAAGTCGCCAAAGACCTAGCTGGCGCACAGACGCAAAATCAGCAGGTTTCCTTCTCTCCGACGATCCAGGTCACCTGTCCTGCCCCCGACACTGCCCAACAGATTCATTCGATTATCGAGCAACAGATTTCCGGTCAATTCCATGGCCAATTCATGCCGCTGCTGATGGGCGGTAACCCACTCGGGACGCGTCGTGATGCAGCCCTGACTGACGGAGCCGGTACATGAAACAACAAATGGCGCTGGGCAGTTTCATCTTCGGCCTGTCGCGTAATTTCGCCTATAGCACGCTGGCGCGAAAGTCCGACGGTGGCTGGACGGAACTGCCAATTCTCACCAGTAAACCCAAATCCCATCAGACCGGACAGAAGCCCGAAACCCTGACCATCGGCGGCACAGCGATGTACGCCGTGGCCATGGAGCGGCTCGATGAGCTGCGTGCGCTGCAAGCGTTGAGAGTACCGCTGCCGTTGATTGACGGCATTGGTCGCAACTGGGGTTTGTGGCGAATCAACAGCATCGATGAAAACCAGAGCGAGGTCATCGATGACGGCACCGCGATGGTGATCAAGTGGGTGATCGGATTGTCGGAGTTCAACAATGCGTAAGGTACGAAGCGTGGCCGGTGATTCGCTGAATTTGTTGCTGTACCGCGAAACCGGTCGCAGCGATGACAGCGCCGAAGAAGCCCTGTGGACACTCAACCCGACCCTGGCCGAGCACGGCTCGATCCTGCCGGCAGGTGTCTGGGTGACGCTGCCGGAGCTCGACAGCAAACCGGCCGCAATCAAGCCGGTTCTGGCTTGGGACTAAGGAGGTTGCATGGCACAGGGATTTACACCGGCGATCGAAATCTACGGCGCCAACCACGCCTTGCTGAACCAGCGTCTGATCAGTTGGGAGCACATTGATGCTGCCGGGATGGAGTCCGATCAACTGACATTGGTGATCGACCTGGAAGGCCTTGAAGGCTTGCCGACTCTGGGCGGAACAATCGGCCTGCGGGTTGGCTATCTGGAGTCCGGGCTGGTCGAAAAGGGCCAGTTCAAGGTGACTCGACTGACCCCGACGCTGTTCCCGTTGCGCTTGACGCTGGTCGCTACCGCAGCGCCTTTTAGCGGCAAGGATGAGACCCGATTCAAGGAACGGCGCACGGTCAGTCATGGCCCCATAACCCTTGGCGCACTGTTTCGCCAGTTGGTCTCGCCGCACGGTTTTTCGCCGCGCGTCGATCCCGAGCTGGCGCTGATCCGGATTGCTCATGTTGATCAGTCGAACGAAACCGACATGAGCTTCATCACGCGACTGGCGCTTAAGTACGACGCGGTGGCCAAACCGTGCAACGACCTCTACGTATTGGCGAAACCTGCGCAGCTCAAAAACCTGTCGGGCCAGGTGATACCGGACGTCAGGCTGTCGGTGACCAGTAACAATCGACCGGGTGATCACGCCTTCATCAGCGCCACACTGGAAGAGACCGCTCGTACTCAGAATCAGGGTTGCAAGACCTGCTTCTGGGACATCGCCGCCGGCAAACTGCGCGAGGTGATAACCGGTTCCGAGCCCTACAAGGTCATTCGCCAGAAACAGGCCAGTGAAGAAGAAGCCAAAGCCATCGGCGAAGCCGAAGTGCGCAAGATGCTGCGCGAGAAATACAAGCTGAGGGTCACCTGTCCGGGCGATCCGCTGCTGGCTGCCGAAGGCCTGTTGGTGCTCGATGACACCTGGCCAGACTTCATGCGCGGTCGCTGGTCGATCGAAAAAGTCACCGCCAGCGGCAAGCGTGAGGAAAGCTACCGCTGCTTGATCGAGGCAACCGGCCTCGATCCCAATGCCTGATCCCTCCACAACATCCTGTGGGAGCGGCCTGCTCGCGAAGAGACCGGCATAGCCAACATTGATGGCGACTGACCCAGCGCTTTCGCGAGCAGGCTCGCTCCCACATTGGGTTCTGCGTTAACTCCCTCTAATTCCGGAACACCACCATGAAGATCACCCCGATCCTCACGCAGTTGCGTGCGCAATGCCCAAGCCTTGCCAATCACATCGCGGTGGGTGTCGACCTGGCGTTGCTGCAAGGCAAGCCCGATCTGCCGACACCTTCGGCCCACGTCACACCGCTGGCCGATCTGGCCAGCAACAGCACCGCACAAAACCTCAGCTCGCAACCGATCCGCGACCGCTTCGAAATTGTCCTGGTGCTTGACGCCACCGACGCTACAAAAGCGCTGGATCTGTTGCACGACCTGCGCGCCGAACTGTGGCGCGCACTGGTGGGTTTCAAACCCGATACCGACTACAGCGCCATCGCCTACGACGGCGGTGAACTGGTCTCGATCAACAGCAGTCGCGCCTTTTATCGGCTGCGCTTTTTTGCCGAGTTCCAGCTCGGTCGCAATCTGCCGAGTCAGCCTGCGGAGAGTTGGCACGAACGTGAACTGGACGGTTTGTCGTCCTTTACCGGGGTCACGGTGCGGGTCGATGCGATCGACCCGGCCGACCCCAACCTGAAACGCCCGGGCCCCGATGGGCGCGTGGAACTGACTTTCTCTGGAGACGTAACCCCATGAGCAATCGCATCACCGTAGTGCCGGCCGCTGGCCGTGCCGTGCCAGACCCGGAGGCGGGCGATCTGCTGCCTCTCGAAGGCCGTGAAGTGCTGGACAGCGCCTGGTGGCGCCGACGTCTGGCCGACGGCGATATCACACTCAAAACCGCAAAAGCGGCTAAACCACAGGGAGCCAAATAATGGCGATCGGATTCAGCAACATCCCCGCGGACATTCGTGTACCGCTGTTCTATGCCGAAATGGACAACTCGGCCGCCAATAGCGCGAGCTCGACCATGCGCCGTTTGATCGTGGCTCAGGTCAACGACAACATCGCCCCGACTGAAGTCGGCAAACTGGTTTTGGTCTCCAGCGTGGCGCTGGCCAAGAGCATCGGCGGCCAAGGTTCCATGCTCGCTTCGATGTACGAGACCTTCCGCAAGGCTGACCCGATCGGCGAGATCTGGTGCCTGCCGCTGCACAACGCTGAAGGCGCCATCGCCAAAGGCGTGCTGACCCTGACCGGCACCGCGACTCAGGCTGGCGTACTCAACCTGTATGTTGGTGGTGTGCGTGTGCAAGCCACCGTGGTCAACGGTGCTACCGCCGCTCAAGCAGCGACTGCGCTGGCGCAGAAAATCAACGCCACGGCCGATCTGCCGGTGAGCGCAGCAGCTGTCGATGGTGTCGTGACAGTGAACGCCAAATGGGTTGGCGAGAGTGGTAACGATATCAGCCTGCAATTCAATCGCCTGGGCAAGAGCAACGGGGAAGAAACCCCGGCCGGTCTGGTCACGGCGATCACTGCAATGATTGGCGGCGCCGGCGTGCCGGATCAGATCGCTGCCGTTGCGGCACTGGGTGACGAGCCATTCGAGTTCATCGCACTGCCTTGGTCGGATCTGTCGACCCTCAACACCTGGCAAGCGGTCATGGATGACAGTACTGGTCGCTGGTCCTGGGCCAAGCAACTGTTCGGTCACGTCTATAGCGCCAAGCGCGGCACCGTCGGCACTCTGGTGGCGGCCGGTCAGGCGCGTAACGACCAGCACATGACCATTCAGGCGCTGGAGCCGGGCGTTCCGCAACCGTTCTGGGTACAAGCGGCTGCACTGGCTGCGCGCACTGCGGTGTTCATCTCCGCCGACGCCAGCCGTCCGACCCAGAGCGGCAGCCTGCCGGGTGTCGATCCTGCGCCAGCGAGCGAGCGTTTCACCCTGACCGAGCGTCAGTCGCTGCTCAACTACGGCATCGCCACTGCGTACTACGAAGGCGGTTACGTGCGCATCCAGCGTTCGATCACCACCTACCAGAAAAACGCTTACGGCCAGGCCGACAACTCCTATCTGGACAGCGAAACCATGCACCAGTCGGCGTTCATCGTGCGTCGTCTGCAAAGCGTGATCACCAGCAAATATGGCCGGCACAAACTGGCCTCCGACGGCACCCGTTTCGGCGCCGGCCAGCCCATCGTCACCCCGAGCACCATTCGCGGTGAGCTGATCGCCCAGTACGCCAAGCTCGAACTGGAAGGCCACGTCGAGAACGCCGAGTTGTTCGCCGAGCACCTTATCGTTGAGCGCGACGTGCAGGACCCGAGCCGCGTGAACGTGCTGTTCCCGCCTGATTACATCAACGGTCTGCGCGTGTTCGCACTGCTCAACCAATTCCGTCTGCAGTACGACGACGCGGCTTGATAACCGCGTTTAGCGTCAAGCATTCAGCCCACCTCGCGTGGGCTTTTTTATTCAAGGGAGTAACACCATGGGTCAACTGATTGCAGGCACCTGCTACGTCAAGGTCGACGGCGCGCAACTGACTATCAACGGCGGCTGCGAAGCCCCGCTGATGGCCGTAAAACGCGAAACCGTCGTACCCGGCTTCTACAAGGAAACCGACATCGCGCCGTCGTTCAAAGTGACCGCGCTGCACACCGCCGACTTCCCGCTGAAGAAACTGATCGAAGGCACCGACATCACCGTCACCTGCGAATTCAGCAACGGCAAAGTCTATGTTCTGGCCGGTGCGTACCTGGTTGAGGAGCCAGTCTCCAAGGGCGATGACGCCACCATCGAACTGAAGTTCGAAGGCATCAAGGGGACCTGGCAATGAGCGGCGCCGTGAAGCTTCAGGTTGCGATCGAAGCTCACGGCGAGCCCCTGACCGAACTCGTCCTGCGCCGGCGACGGTGCAGGAAGGGCGAGCGATCAAGGCGCTGCCGTACAAGATCGACCAGAGCGAAGAGGTCAGCCTCGACATGGACGTGGCGGCCAAATACATCGCCGTGTGCGCCGGCATTCCGCCGTCGTCGGTCAACCAGCTCGATCTGGCGGACCTCAATGCGCTGAGCTGGGCCGTTGCGAGTTTTTTCATGAGTGCGGCGTCGGCGCCATCACCGACCTGATCGCAGTCGCCTATGACCTGGCCTGGTTCTGGAAGGTTGACCCCGAACAGATGATGGCCAGGCCACTGGATGTGCTCCGCGAATCGCTGGAGCACGCGCAACGGATCAATGCGATGCAGCAGGTGCAGTGATGGCAGACACAGATAGCAAACCGAAAACCTCGGTGCTGATTACTGGCATCGATGAGCTGTCGCCCAAACTCGGTGCCCTTCGGGCCAAGGTCGAGAGCTTCAAGAAAAACCTCGAGCAGACCGGTCTGGGCAAACTCGATATCAGCGGGTTGTTCAAGGGCGGCAGCGTGATCACGCCGTTCGTGGACGGCATCAAATCGGCGGCAGCCTTTCAGGGGAAATTGACTGAAGTCAGCGAGACGGCGAAAACCGTCGACCTGCCTGGCGCGCCGAAAGTCGCGGCGCAGAACATGAACGTGTTCAGTGCTTCGATGGAGAAGGTTTCCAATGCGGTGAATGCCGCGCTGGTGCCGGCGGTCGGTGCCGTGGTCGTTGGACTTGAGCCGATGCTGACGGGGTTCGGCAGTTTGCTCGATGACAACCCGGAGCTGGTGCAGGGGCTGGCGGCGGGGGCCATCGCGTTTTCAGCGATGCAAACCGCCGTGGCCGGAGCGACCCAGGTGTTCGATGTCATGAGCATGGTGATGAAGGCCAACCCGATCATGCTGATTGCCACAGGCATTGCCTTGGCCGCCGGTTTAATCGTGGCTTACTGGAAACCGATCTCGACGTTTTTCATCGGCCTCTGGCAAAAGATTGCCCCGGTTGTCATCCCGATGGCGGAGTTTTTCAAGACCATGTTCGGCTACACGCCGCTGGGACAGTTGATCAGCAACTGGGGGCCGGTTACGGCGTTTTTCTCTGTGTTGTGGGAGGGCGTCAAGGCTGTTGCCGTGCCGGTGATCGAGTTCTTCAAGACTTGGTTCAACTACTCGCCGCAAGGGTTGATCATCAATAACTGGATGCCGTTGGTGGGGTTGTTCGCATCGATCTGGGATTTGCTCAGGGCGGTGTCGGTACCCGTGCAGGCCTTTCTGAAGAGCTTCTTTGATTGGTCACCGCTTGAGGTGATCCAGGCGATCTGGGGCACAGTGGTCAGTGTGTTCACGGCGATCTGGGATTACATCAAGCTGCCGTTCCTGGCGATGTACGCGATTATTCGAGAGCAGTTGGGCTGGTCGCCACTGGAAAAAATCATCGAGAACTGGGCACCCGTTACCGCCTGGATTGAAAAGTGGGCGCAGAAGTTTCAGGACGCCATCGCACCGATCAAGGCGTTTTTCAACGGCGGTTTCGGCGAGCTGATTGCCGATGCCAAGGCCCGCGTGGATGTCTTCACTCAGGCTCAGATGAAGACTAATGCCGAAGGCAAAGGCGAGTTGGCGCCGGTGTTTTTCAAGGGCAGCAGTGAACCGACCTCTAGCGAGTTGTCGGTACCGGGAAACCTGGCAACACCGGGGCATCTGCCGGAAAAACCGCCGATGCAGGCCGGCTCACTGTCGCAAACCTCCAATACCCTGATCCAGCAAAGCGCCGCCAACAACCGCACACAACTCGAAGGCGGCCTGACCGTGCGCTTCGAAAATGCGCCGGCGGGGCTGCGTACCGATCAACCGCAAACCAATCAACCGGGCCTGGCGCTGTCTTCGCGCATCGGCTATCGCTCGCTGTCGGCAGGAGGTTCCAATGAACTGGCGTGACCGTTTGTTGCCGGCATCCTTTCGCGGTGTCGGGTTCTGGATCGATCAGGCGAAAACCCCGGTCGGTCGTAAAGGTCAGTTGCATGAGTACCCGCAGCGTGACCTGCCGTTTTTCGAGGACCTCGGCCAGCAGGCCAAGACCCACGATCTGACGGCGTTCATCATCGGCCCTGATTGCCTGGAGCAGCGCGACAAGCTGCTCAAGGCACTGGAGGCGGGCAGTGGTGAACTGGTGCATCCGTGGCTCGGCCGCCTGCAAGTCAAGGTCGGCGAGTGCGACATGACCCACACCCGCCAGGACGGCGGGTTGGTGACGTTTGCGCTGAAGTTCTATCCCGATCAGCCGCTGCCATTTCCGACCGCCACCGTCAGCACCCAGAAGGTCTTGTTGTCGAAAGCCGACACGCTGCTGGGTTCGGCGGTAGCGCGGTTCGAACAGGCGATGACCCTGATCAAGGCTGCGCGGATCGGCATCGCCAATCTGCGCAACAGCCTCACCGGGGTTTATGAGGTGATCAAGGAGCAGCTCAAACCGCTGATCGAGCAATACCGGCAGATCACCGAACTGGTCAAAGCGGTCAAGGAACTGCCCAAGGAAGTGGCGGCGGAGTTCAAGGGCTTGCTCGGCGATATCAAGGAGCTCAAGGAATTCGCGAAGGAGGGCTACCGTGGCGTGATTGCCGACGTGTCCCAACAACTCGAAGCCATCCGCAAGGCTGATGCGCCGAAGATCACCACCGGCAAGGACACCAACGCAGCGGCACAAGCCATGGCCGATCTGGTGCAGGACACTCTGCTGGTCAAAGTGGCGCAGTGGGTGGCGTCAATGCCGGTGGCGACCCCTGCGGTAAAACTGTCATCGACACCTTCGCTGGCTCAGCAGGCGAATCAACCGGTGACCCGTCAGGAAGTGCCGGTGACCGATGAGATGAAAGCTCTGCAGAAGGCTGTCGGGGCGGCCATTGATCCGATGCTGGACAAGGCCGATCCCAAGCATCACCAGGCAATCAATGATGTGAAGGAAGCGCTGATTGCGCATCTCAAGGCAGTGGCGTCATCCGGTGTGCGACAGGTCAGTAAGTCGTTCCAGGAAAGCCTGCCGGCGCTAGTCGTGGCCTACAAGCAATTTGCCGATGCCACACGGGTGACTCAAGTGACTCAGAGCAACAAGATGAACCATCCGGGCTTTTCACCCAACGACGTGAAAGTGTCCAGGGAGTAAACCATGAGCGAGATGGATAACCGCGTCACGCTGACGGTCAACAACATGGAATACGGCGGCTGGAAAAGCGTGGAAATCAGCGCTGATCTGGAGCGCCAGTTCCGTACCTTCAAACTCGACATCACTTGGCAATGGCCGGGGCAGACGGTGGACCAACGGATCAAACCGGGCGACCCGTGCGAAGTGAAGATCGGCAAGGATCTGGTGCTCACCGGTTACGTGTTCAAGGCGCCGATTCGTTATGACGGCCGGCAGATCAGCCTGAGTATCGAGGGCAGTTCCAAGACTCAGGACCTGGTCGATTGCGCCGCCACCAACCGGCCCGGTCAATGGCAGGAACAACCGTTGCTGACCATCGTGCAGGCGCTGGCGATGGAGTACTCGCTGATGGTCGTCAACGAGATCCCCGAGACATCGCGGCTGGCCAAACACACGATTGTGCCGGGTGAAACGGTGTTTCAGTCGATCGACCGTTTGCTCTCTCTTTTCCGGGTGTTTTCCACCGATGACGAGCAGGGCCGGCTGGTGCTGGCCAAGCCCGGCAGTGGTGGTCGGGCCAGTGATGCGCTGGAGCTGGGCAAGAACATTTTGTCCGCCAACGCACCGATGGATCAAAGCCAGGTGTTCTCCGAATACCGGGTGATCGGCCAGCAGAAAGGCTCCGACAAGAAGAGCGGGGCGGCGGTCAGCGAGGTTGAATCCACCGCGGCCGATCTGACCTTCAAGCGCCGGCGCACCACGATCATCAACGAGGGCACTGCACTGACCTTTGAGCTGGCCCAGCAACGTGCCCAGTGGGAAAGTGCCACCCGAATGGGCAGGGCGCAGTCCACTACTTATCAAGTGCAGGGCTGGCGTCAGTCCAACGGTGGTCTGTGGCGCCACAACACGCTGGTCAAGGTCACGGATCCGGTGCTCGGTTTTGAGGGCGACATGCTGATTTCGAAAGTGACTTATTCACTGTCGGCGCAGGGGGCGGTGACGACCCTGCAAGTCGCGCCGCCGCATACCTTCGATCCCGATCCAATCCCACCGAAAAAAACTTCGGCCTGACACCGCCCCTGTAGGAGTGAGCATGCTCGCGAAAGCGTCGGCAGCCTCAGCATCACAGTGCCTGATCCAGCGCATTCGCGAGCAGGCTCGCTCCCACATTGATCCCGTTCGGGCCATTTTTTGAAGGACACCCCATGAGCCTACTGACACGCCTGCTGGCGCGCGGCACTGTCGTGCTCGCCAATTCGGCATCCAAGCTGCAATCGCTGCAAATGCGCCTCACCGCCGGCGAGGTGAACGACGATCTCGAACACTTCGAACCCTACGGTTTCACCAGCCACCCGCTGGCTGGCGCCGAGGGCGTCGTCACTTTCCTCGGCGGTGACCGTTCCCACGCCATCGCCCTGGTAGTCGCCGACCGCCGCTATCGCCTGCAATCGCTGGCCGCCGGCGAAGTGGCGATCTACACCGACGAAGGCGACAAGATTCACTTCAAGCGCGGGCGGATCATCGACATCGAAACCGCCACGCTGAATATCCGCGCCAGTACCGCTGTGAACTTCGATACACCAGTCATTAATCAGACCGGGAAAATCGTTTCCACTGGCGATCAACTCGCCGGCGGCATCAGCCAGATCAAACACGTGCACGTCGGCGTGCAGGCCGGCAACGGCCAGACCGGTGCGCCGGCAGGAGGCAAGTGATGTTCATCAGCCAGAACCTCCACGCCGCGCTGACCCGTGCCGTGCTCATCAGCCTGTTCACCTGGCGCCGTGCCGCCGATGACGACGCCCTCGACGACGACGAACGCTACGGCTGGTGGGGCGACACCTTTCCCACCGTCGCCGACGACCGCATCGGCTCGCGGCTGTGGCTGTTGCGCCGGGTCAAGCTGACCCGACAGACCCAGATGGATGCCGAGTTCTATGCCCGTGAAGCCTTGCAATGGCTGATCGACGACGGCCACTGCAGCGCCATCGACATCATCAGCGAACGCCTCGACGCCCAGCGCCTGAACCTGCGCACGGTCCTGACCCTGGCCGACGGTGAACGTCTGGACATCAACCCCGATAACAGTTGGCAGGTGATCTATGCCGTTTGAAACCCCTTCGCTACCGGTGCTGATCAAGCGCACCCAAAGCGACCTGGCCGGCGATTCGCTGCGCCAGTCCGATGCGCAAGTGCTGGCCCGCACCTTAGGTGGCGCCGCTTATGGCCTGTACGGTTATCTCGACTGGATTGCCGAGCAGATCCTGCCGGACAAGGCCGATGAATCGACCCTGGAGCGCATCGCTGCATTGCGCCTGAACCAGCCACGCAAACCCGCGCAAGTGGCCACCGGTAGCGTCAGTTTTACTGCGACCGCCGGTGCGGTGCTCGACGTCGATACGTTGCTGCAATCGAGCGACGGTCGTACTTACAAAGTCA
Organism: Pseudomonas sp. NPDC087639; assembly: GCF_044743385.1. Taxonomy (NCBI): domain Bacteria; kingdom Pseudomonadati; phylum Pseudomonadota; class Gammaproteobacteria; order Pseudomonadales; family Pseudomonadaceae; genus Pseudomonas; species Pseudomonas sp. NPDC087639. The sequence continues at coordinate 27,392 of NZ_JBIUWI010000043.1, forward strand.
CCGCTTCGCGCACCACGGTGAATGGCAGTAACAGCACCTCTATCGCTGCGCTGGATGCCGGCAGTCTGGGCAATGCCGACGCGGGTCTGGCGCTGACCCCGGTACAACCGATCGCCGGCATCGTCGGCAACAGCTTCATCGTCTTGGCGCCGGGGCTCAGTGGCGGCGTGGCGCGCGAAAGCCTGGAATCGCTGCGCTCGCGGGTGATTCGTTCCTATCGTGTGATCCCGCACGGCGGCTCGGCCAGCGACTACGAAACCTGGGCGCTGGAAGTGCCGGGCGTGACGCGTGCGTGGTGCCGTGGCAACTTTCTCGGCCCCGGCACTGTTGGCTTGTTCGTGATGCGTGACGACGATCCACAGCCGATCCCGAATGATGAGCAACTGGCGCAGGTTCAAGCCTACATCGACCCTCTGCGTCCGGTGACGGCCGATGTGCGGGTGCTGGCCCCGGTGCAAGTGCTGGTCACCTACAGAATGCGCATCACTCCTGATACCAGTGCAGTTCGCGCGGCGATAGAAAGTCAGCTGCGTGATCTGCATAAACGCGAGGCGGGGCTCGGTGAAACCTTACTGCTCAGTCATATCCGCGAAGCTATCAGCAGTGCTACCGGTGAGACTGACCACACGCTTGATTTGCCTACGGGCAATGTCACGGCAGCCAGCAATCAGTTGCTGACGTTCGGGGGGTGCGAATGGCTGTCTTGAGAAACGCCGCGCAGTACAAGAACCAGTTGCGCAGCCTGCTGCCCAGTGGCCTGGCCTGGGAACCGGAGCGCGTCCCCGAACTTGATCGCGTACTTGAAGGTGTTGCCCAGGAGCTGGCTCGTCTGGATGCACGGGCAATTGACCTGCTCAACGAGATGGACCCCACGGGCGTCAGCGAGTTGGTACCGGATTGGGAGGCCGTGATGAATCTGCCGGATCCTTGCCTGGGAACCACACCGCTCTATGACGACCGGCGTCTGGCGGTGCGTCGGCGACTGCTGGCGGTGGGGAGTCAGACCGCTGCGTACTTCATCGAGATTGCACGCAGTCAGGGTTATCCCGACGCCACCGTCACTGAACTTCGGGTTCCGCGTATGGGGCGCTCACGATTTGGCTCGGCGCATTTCGGCACTTCGCGGGCGCAGTTCATGTGGCTCCTCAATACCGGCGGTCGCCTGGCAATCGGACGCCGCTTTGGCGCCAGTTACTGGGGCGAGCGCTTCGGCATGTATCCGGGCTCGGCCCTGGAATGCCTCATTCACCGTAGTGCACCGGCTCATGCCCAGGTGTACATCAATTTTGATTAAGGAATAAATCAATGGATTACCCAAAGAGTGTGCCCAGCGCAGGACTGGTCAATGGCAAGTTTGTCGATGAGAACCCGGTGGCCGGAACACCGGGATCGTTGATCCCGGCGGTATGGGGAAATTCTGTTACCGAAGAAATACTCGGCGTGATCAAGGGCGGCGCCCTGGTTCCCGATGAAACCAACGTCGGCCAGTTGCTGACTGCCGTACGCAAAATCAATCAGGCCGGACTCATCGATTTCGCTCTGGATACCGGTACTGCCAATGCCTACGCAGCCAGCTACTCGCCAGCGCCGACTGCGCTGGTAGATGGCATGGTTTTGCGTTTCAAGGCACTCAATACCAACACCGGGGCCAGTACTTTCTCTGTGGCCGGTTCGGTCGCCAAACCTCTCGTCGGCATTGATCATACTACCCTGCGTTCTGGCGAAATTGTCGCGACAGGCGATGCCTGGGTGCAATGGAATAGCTCCTTGGGGAGCGGCGCCTGGATTCTGATTGCGAGTACCGGGGTGGCGAGGCAACTGGGGGCTGACGTCGGCGATGTGAAAACCGTTGCAACCGTTGATGCGCCCAGTGGCTGGCTCAAGTGCAACGGTCAGCCGGTATTAAGGACTCAATACGCCAACCTGTTTGCTGCAATCGGAACAAGATTCGGCGCCGGGGACGGCGCGAATACCTTCAACCTGCCGGACCTGCGTGGTGAGTTTGTACGGGGGCTCGACGATGGTCGTGGTGTCGACCCGGGTCGCGTGTTGGGTAGCAAACAGGCGGGGCAGAACGCTTCCCACATTCACGATGTGTCGGCTGCCGCTGCGGGCAACCATGCTCACACGGCGCGCACTGACGCTGCCGGACTGCACGCACACGGCGGCGCCGTTGTGAGTGGTGGTGCGTTCAACATCGACACCGTCATGGGGGGGCAGGGCCAGATCAACGGCGGCAATACTGCAGGTTCGATCATGGGTTCCAGTTCGGGCCCTTTCATTAACCGTAACTTTACAACCAACGCTCCCGCTCACTCTCACGGCATCGTGGCGGATGGCAACCATGCGCATAACGTCGGCGTGGATGCCAACGGGCAACACACGCATACGATGTCTGTCGCGGCGTCGGGTGGTAACGAGGCTCGCCCGATGAACACGGCCTTGTTGTACGTCATCAAGTATTGATGACTCCTTGCCGGGGTGTATTGGCTGACCGGGAAAACAGTACAGGACAGCACCCTGAAAACTCTGGCAAATAATGGCTGGCGGGCATTTGCCGCCAGCCATGGTTCAATCGGAGCATCCAGGGAGGATTACGCATTATGCAAATAACTGAAAACAACCTTATCAACATCATGCCCAACGCCCGCACCCAAGCGGGCGTTTTTGTTTCTGCGCTCAACAGCGCAATGGCTAACCGTCGGATCGACACGCCCAAGCGTATCGCTGCGTTTCTGGCGCAAATCGGCCACGAGTCGGGCCAATTGCGGTACGTGCGCGAATTGGGCAATAACCAATACTTGAGCAAATACGACACCGGCACTCTGGCGTTACGTCTGGGAAACACGCCGGAAGCTGACGGCGACGGGCAAAAGTACCGTGGGCGCGGGTTGATCCAGATCACCGGTCGCGCCAATTATCGCCAATGCAGCCTCGGCTTGTTCGGCGATGAGCGTTTGTTGGCGTTGCCTGAACTGCTGGAAAAACCGCAATGGGCGGCCGAATCCGCCGCATGGTTTTGGGAAAAGAGCGGCTTGAACGAACTGGCCGATCGCGACCAGTTCAACACGATCACCCGCCGCATCAACGGCGGGTTGAACGGTTTGCAGGATCGGCTGGAAATCTGGGCGCGGGCGAGGGCGGTGCTATGCCAATCCCCTGGCGAGTGATTGGCGTTGTTTTGCTCGCCGCCGGGGCGGCGGCGCTGGCCTGGCAGTTTCAGGACTGGCGGTATGGTCGGCAGTTGGCCGAGCAGGCTCGGTTAAACGCCGAAGCCCTTAATCAACAGACCATTGCCGCCGCCACCGCACAACAGACCGAGCAGGATAAACGTCTGGCCCTGGAGCAACGGCTCGCGGCCAGTGAACAAAACCATTTTCGAGCCATGACCGATGCCCAACGTGATCAGGATCGCCTGCGCGATCGCCTTGCCACTGCTGATGTGCGCCTGTCAGTCCTTCTCGACGCCGGCGACGTTGCCGCCGGCTGTACGGTGCCAGCCACCGCCGGCACCGGCGGCGTGGATCATGCAACCGTACGCGCCCGACTTGACCCGGCGCATGCTCAACGAATTGTCGCCATCACCGACACCGGCGACCGCGGACTGATTGCCTTGCAAGCCTGTCAGGCCTATGTCAGAGCATTGGCGCCCGCACATTTTGAATAAGCTTGTGTATTGAAAGCGCAACCGGCTCGTGTACGGTGGGACCCATTCCACCCGATCCGGAGCGCACCGTGAAAGAGATCACTCAACTGGCCGCCGAACTTGGCCGACGTCTGCAAGTGCTCAATGCCCACGTCACTACGGCCGAGTCTTGTACCGGTGGCGGGATTGCCGAAGCCATTACGCGGATTCCGGGCAGCTCGGCGTGGTTCGAGGCCGGTTACGTGACCTATTCCAACCGGCAGAAAACCCAGCAACTCAACGTGCCGGCCGAGCTGTTCGGCACGGTGGGGGCGGTCAGTCGCGAAGTGGTCGAGGCGATGGTGGGCGGCGCTCAGGAGAAAAGCCTGGCACGGTTCGCCGTGGCGGTCAGCGGCGTGGCCGGCCCCGACGGCGGCACGCCGAACAAACCGGTGGGCACGGTGTGGCTGGCCTGGGGTGTCGACGATGTGGTTTCCAGCGAGGTGCAGCACTTTCCCGGCAACCGCGATGAAGTCCGCCGACAAACGGTGAAGGCCGCGCTAGAGGGGCTCCTGCGACTAGCGGCACGAGAAATCGAAAATCAGGGGTAGGCGATCCGCGAACGCTGTGGAATAATACTGGCTACTTATACAGGTGTTGGCCGTCAGGCCTTATTGATTACGTGAGGACTTTAATGGACGACAACAAGAAGAAAGCCTTGGCTGCGGCCCTGGGTCAGATCGAACGTCAATTCGGCAAGGGTGCCGTAATGCGTATGGGCGATCAAGACCGTCAGGCGATCCCATCCATCTCCACTGGCTCTCTGGGTCTGGACATTGCACTCGGCATTGGCGGCCTGCCAAAAGGCCGTATCGTTGAAATCTACGGTCCTGAATCTTCCGGTAAAACCACACTGACACTGTCCGTGATCGCACAGGCTCAAAAAGCCGGCGCGACCTGCGCATTCGTCGACGCCGAACACGCCCTCGACCCTGAATACGCCGGCAAACTGGGCGTCAATGTCGACGACCTGCTGGTTTCCCAGCCGGACACTGGCGAACAAGCCCTGGAAATCACCGACATGCTGGTGCGTTCCAATGCGGTTGACGTGATCATCGTCGACTCCGTGGCTGCACTGGTGCCGAAGGCTGAAATCGAAGGCGAAATGGGCGACATGCACGTGGGCCTGCAAGCCCGTCTGATGTCCCAGGCGCTGCGTAAAATCACCGGTAACATCAAAAACGCCAACTGCCTGGTGATCTTCATTAACCAGATCCGCATGAAAATCGGTGTGATGTTCGGTAGCCCGGAAACCACCACCGGTGGTAACGCGCTGAAGTTCTACGCATCGGTTCGTCTCGACATCCGCCGTACCGGCGCGGTGAAGGAAGGCGACGAAGTGGTCGGCAGCGAAACCCGTGTCAAGGTTGTGAAGAACAAGGTGGCTTCGCCGTTCCGTCAGGCCGAGTTCCAGATTCTTTACGGCAAGGGCATCTACCTCAACGGCGAGATGATCGACCTGGGTGTACTGCACGGCTTCGTAGAAAAATCCGGCGCCTGGTATGCCTACGAAGGCACCAAGATCGGTCAGGGCAAGGCCAACTCGGCCAAGTTCCTGGCAGACAATCCGGAAATCGCCGCCAAGCTCGAGAAGCAACTGCGCGACAAGCTGCTGGCGCCAGCAGCAGACGTCAAGGCTTTGGCGACCCGTGACAAGGTCGACGATATGGCCGAGGCCGACATCGACGTTTGAAGTTTTTGAATGACTCTTGTACTCGATACCCTCGTCGCGGTGCGACGAACCGCCATGGACCTGCTCGCACGTCGCGAGCACGGTCGAGTCGAACTGACGCGTAAACTGCGTCAGCGCGGCGCTGAGGCGGAGATGATTGAAACAGCCCTCGACCGTTTGACGGAAGAAGGGCTGCTTTCCGAAGCCCGTTATCTTGAAAGCTTTGTTTCCTACCGAGCGCGTTCCGGCTATGGCCCTCTGCGAATCCGCGAGGAACTCAGCCAGCGTGGTTTGCAACGTGCCGATATCGAACTCGCCCTGCGCGAAAGCGGTATCAGTTGGCAGGAGCAACTTAAGGAAACGTGGCAGCGGAAATTCTCCGGGCACTTACCGATTGATGCCAAGGAGCGAGCCAAGCAAGGCCGCTTCCTGGCCTATCGAGGTTTCTCGATGGAGATGATCAACCGCTTGTTCAGCGGCAGAGGGATGGACGATTAAAACGGTTAAACAAAAACGGCCCGCTATGAAAATAGCGGGCCGTTTTTTTTGCCTTTTAAATGACTTTCGACGGTTCTCGGCTGCGTTGCGCGGTCGGTGGTTTGGAGTCGGCCCAGTTGTCCGGCAAGTTGATGTAGTCCACCAGCTCCCTCAAACGCCCGTGATTCCGGGCGTTGAAAGCAAAGGCCAGCCGCGTCAGGTGGCTGAACTGCGCTTCATCGTGCTCTTCGCCGGCGTAGGCGTGTTGATGGAACTGGTCGCTCAGGCACAAATCGGCAAAGGCTTCCTGCATATGCTCCAGCGCCTGGTCGCTGAGTTTGTGATTCATGCGGATCACGAATTGGCGCTTGAGCCAGCGGCTGGAGTGGAAGTTGCTGTAGAACTGGGTGATCTGTTCCACCGCTTCCTCGACGGTGTAGACCAACCGCATCAGCTTCGTGTCGGTTGGCAAAATGTAGTGATTGTCCGCGAGTTGCTGGTGGATGAAATCCATCGCCCCCTGCCAGAACGTGCCACCCGGCGCATCCAGCAAGACCACCGGCACCAGAGGGCTTTTGCCGGTCTGGATCAGCGTCAGCACTTCCAGTGCTTCGTCCAGCGTGCCGAACCCGCCCGGGCACAGCACCAATGCATCAGCTTCCTTGACGAAGAACAGCTTGCGGGTGAAGAAGAAGTGGAAGGGCAACAGATTACCTGTGCCGCCCACCGTCGGATTGGCATGTTGCTCGAAGGGCAGGGTGATGTTGAACCCGAGGCTGTGATCACGTCCGGCACCTTCATGCGCGGCGGCCATTATGCCGCCACCGGCACCGGTGATGACCATCATGTCCGAACGCGTCAGTGCCGCACCGAGTTCCCGAGCCATCGCATACAGAGGATGTTCGACTGGCGTGCGCGCCGAGCCGAACACGGTGACCTTGCGCCGCCCCTTGAATTGCTCCAATACGCGAAACGCCTGCTCCAGCTCGCGCAAAGCTTGCAGGGTGATCTTGGCGTTCCAGCGGTTGTGGTCTTCCTGGGCCATGCGCAGCACGGTCAGGATCATGTCGCGATAGATGGGAATATTCGGACTGTTGGGTGAAACACGGGTGAGTTGCTCTTCAACCTGGCTGATGAGGTCGGGGCCGCTTTCCTGAAAATGACGGCTGAGCAGGTCATTCGGTTGGTAAGGCATTCAACGTCTCCTTCTGCACAGAGCGGGTGGCCCTGATTAGCGGCGTCAGTGCCGCGCTGCAAAAAAACACACACAATCGGCAGTTCCTTTTCTGCCTTGAACAAGTGATCGGGAATACTTTGAATCTAGACCCTTGCACGCATTTGCGCTGACTTGATCATTGCGCTGCAAAGTCCTGACTGGCAACCGCTTATTGTTTTTCAGCCAATTGCACCACCGCTCGTCCGAACGTGTGCCGGACGGCAAACCCTCTGATTAACTCTCTGACAGGCACCATGCAAATTTTGCGTCAATCACCATACGCAAGGTGCATGCGATTCAAGGATTTGCGGGTGGCAAGGAGGCGAGGGAACATGACCAGAGTGATTCTGGAGATCGATACGCAGCTGTATCGGATGTTGAAAGCATCGGCCGAGACCAACCAAGTGAGTCTCGAAGAGGAGTGCTGCCGCAGGTTGGCAGGCGGGGAACGCCGTTCGCGTTATTTACAGGCACTGGTGGCCGAACTGCGCGCCGAGGATGAACAGCGGCGCGCCAACTCGCGATGATTACTTCTTCTTCGCCGGGGCGGCTTTCGGGCAATCCGAGTCCTGATAGCTGGCGGAGCCGATCGCCTTATTGGTTTTCACTTCAGTGAAGTCGTAACGCATGACCGCGCCTTTAGCCATCAGCTTGCGGTACGACGGGTTGTTGCAGACCGAGGCGCCGAGCTGGAAATACACGGCTTTTGGATCAGCACGCATCTTGTCGGCGTGGCTCTTTTGCACGCTCAGGTGGTTGATCAATTGAGTGCCTTCAACGGTGTAGCCCTGATCAAGAATGTCTTCATTGATTGCCCGAGGCGTGCCGACGCTGCTTTGGGCGGCGACGTTGCGCAGCTCTCTGTTCAGATTCTGCTCACTCAAGGACGCGGCCTGAGCGGTGAAGGACGACGCCAGCAGAATGGCAGCGGTGGGAACGATAAGGCGCAGCATGAAACTCTCCTGGTTCAGTGACTGGTGGTTCGACCAGCCACGTGACTGTGCGTTCAGTGGCGGCGAATTATAGGGGAGCCGGTCTGGACGGTACAGGCTTGTGCCCGTTGCTCTGGTAAACTGCCGACCTTTATTGCCCTGCCGAGTGTTGTTCGTGTCGAGTTTCCCTGTCTGCCGGCCTTGCCTGCGATGAACCATGCCCCCAACGCCGTAGCCCGCCTGCGCGATCAGCGCGAGGACGAGGGCATCAAGCCGATTCAGGCCCGGGGCTTTCGCTCCGAACGTTGCCGCGACTGCCGGGTGATCATCAGTCATTGCCTGTGCGCCTGGCGGCCAAGCGTGGAAACCCGTTCCGGCGTGTGCCTGATCATGACCGGCAAGGAAGTGTTCAAACCGAGCAATACCGGTTGGCTGATTGCCGATGTGGTGCGCGATAACCACGCGTTCATCTGGTCGCGCACCGAGCCGGACCCGCAGATGCTGGCGCTGCTCAACGACCCGCAATGGCAGCCGTATCTGGTGTTTCCCGGCGAATACGTCGAGCCGTCGCGCGTGACGAATACCGTCGCCCTCGATAACAGCAAGCGGCCGCTGTTCATTCTGCTGGACGCGACCTGGACCGAAGCGCGCAAGATCTTCCGCAAGAGCCCGTACTTCGACAGCCTGCCGATCCTCAGCCTGTTGCCCGACAAACTTTCGCGCTACCGCTTGCGTCGTTCGACCCGTAGCGAGCACCTGTGCACCGCAGAAGTTGCGGCGCTGTGCCTGGAACTGGCGGGTGACAGTGACGCGGCCTCGGCGCTGGACGCCTATTTCGACGTGTTCAGCCAGCATTATCTGGGCGCCAAACAGCAGCTGGACATGAATGAATCCACGCCGGCTCACGCCGAGTTGCAACCCTATATACGAAAGCCGCAGCCGGAGTTGGCCCAATAGTGGCCCATACTGTACGCGGCGGCGGCCGTGCTGCTTGACCACCCCGTCTTCGCTGGGCATGCTTGGCGCCGATTAGGGTGCGGCCAAGGTTTGAAACGCCGTGTTTGCTGGTTATTGGCGTTGAACGTGCCCCTGTGGATGCCGCTTAAACGCGCATCTTGAGTTGCTTTGGCGAACCCCGAATACACCGGGTCAGCCATCAAAAACAGGATCATTTGAAAAATGGCCACATACGACATCCTGATTGCCGATGATCACCCCCTGTTTCGTAGCGCCCTGCATCAAGCGGTGACGCTGGGCCTTGGCCCGGACGTCCGGCTGGTGGAAGTGGCGAGCATCGCCGAACTGGAAACCCGTCTCACCGAAAAAGCTGATTGGGATCTGGTCCTGTTGGATCTGAATATGCCCGGCGCGTTCGGGTTTTCCGGGCTGGTGATGTTGCGCGGTCAATACCCGCAGATTCCCGTGGTGATGGTCTCGGCGCAGGAAGAAGCCTCGGTGATGGTCAAATCCCGTGAATTCGGTGCCAGTGGCTTTATTCCCAAGTCCAGCGACCTGAGCGTGATTCAGGAAGCGGTGCGTAAAGTGCTCGATGGCGATGTGTTCTGGCCGCCGCAGGCGTTCGAAGCGGTCAGCGTTTCCGCCGAAGCGAAGGCTGCCAGTGATGGCCTCGCCAGCCTGACTCCGCAACAGTTTCGCGTGCTGACCATGGTCTGCGAAGGCTTGCTGAACAAGCAGATTGCTTATGAGCTGAGCGTGTCGGAAGCGACCATCAAGGCCCACGTCACGGCGATCTTTCGCAAGTTGAATGTGCGTACTCGCACGCAAGCGGCTTTACTGCTGCAACAACTTGAGTCAATTCCGAGCCAATAACTATTGGCGTATTCACGCTTTTTTGACTTTCGTTGATCTAGCTTTCTCACTCCTTTTCAGTTGGTTTCCACTTTATGTCACCTTTCAAGGGCCAGACCGGCCTGAAACGCATCCTCAACGCTTCCGGTTACTCGCTGGACGGTCTGCGTGCAGCCTTCACCGGTGAAGCGGCGTTCCGCCAACTGGTGCTGCTTAATGTAGTGCTGATTCCGCTGACGTTCTTCCTCAATGTCAGCCGCGTCGAACAGGCACTGTTGATCGCTGTGTGCTTGCTGGCGCTGATCGTCGAGTTGCTGAACTCGGCGGTGGAAGCGGCCATTGACCGCATCTCCCTGGAATTGCACCCACTGTCCAAGAACGCCAAGGACATGGGCAGCGCCGCGCAATTCGTGGCCTTGACCATGATCGCTCTGGTTTGGGCGGTGATTCTGCTTTAAGCGATAGTGGGCAAGACGATCTCGTCGCTGCGCTGCACCCCGGCGGTGAAAGCGCGGCACAGATCGAGAAACTCGCGCATGGCCGAGGTCTGGTATTTCTGCTTGTGCCAAATGAAGTAGAACTGTCGCGCCAGATCCAGATCCGGCGTCTCCACAGGCACCAGACTCCCACGGCGGAAGGCATCACGTAGCGCCAGCCGCGAGATACAGCCAATCCCCAGCCCCGACTCCACCGCGCGTTTGATCGCTTCGGTGTGCTCCAGCTCCAGACGGATATTCAGCGCACTGCGATGGTGACGCATGGCCTGATCGAAGGTCAGGCGCGTGCCGGAACCCTGTTCGCGCAGAATCCACGCCTCATGCGTCAACTCTTCCATGGTCGCGCTGCCGCGTTTGGCCAGCGGATGCTGCGGCGCGCAAAACACCACCAGCTCATCCTCGACCCAGCTCTGCACTTCGATGTCCGGGTGGCTGCAATCGCCTTCGATTAGACCCAGATCAATTTCGTAGTGAGCGACTTGTTGCACGATATTGGCAGTGTTCTGCACGTGCAGCTTTACCTGACTTTCAGGGTGGCGCTGCATGAAACTGCCGATCAGCAGGGTTGCCAGGTAATTGCCGATGGTCAGCGTTGCGCCCACCGACAGCGAGCCGAAACCGGATTTGCCGTTGAGCAGGTCTTCGATTTCCTTGGACTGATCCAGCAGCGCCACGGCTTGCGGCAGTAGCTGTTTACCGAGGGCGTTGAGGCTCAGCCGTTTGCCGGCACGGTCGAACAGCTGGCAGCTGGACTGGCGCTCCAGTTCGGTGATCGAGGTGCTTGCCGCCGATTGCGAGAGGTTGAGCAGACCCGCAGCACGGGATACGCTTTCCTGCTGGGCGACAGCGACGAAGACTTGCAGTTGACGGAGAGTAAATCGCATATCGATATAACCGATAACCCTTATCTTAATAATCCAGTTAACAGATATTGTCGGCGCTATTAGAATGCGATGCAATTGCGCACCATCGGCATTTATTCAGCCCAGAGCAAGCGCAGAGCCAATATCCAGGAGTCAAACGTACATGAGCAACATGAACCACGAGCGTGTCCTCAGTGTTCATCACTGGAACGATACCCTGTTCAGCTTCAAGTGCACCCGCGATCCGGGCCTGCGCTTCGAGAACGGGCAGTTCGTGATGATCGGCCTGCAACAGCCAAACGGCCGCCCGCTTATGCGCGCTTACTCGATTGCCAGCCCGAACTGGGAAGAGCATCTGGAATTCTTCAGCATCAAAGTACCTGATGGCCCGCTGACCTCCCAGTTGCAGCATCTGAAGGAAGGCGACGAGATCATCATCAGCAAAAAGCCTACGGGCACGCTGGTGCTGGACGATTTGAAGCCTGGTAAACACCTTTACCTGCTCAGCACCGGTACCGGACTGGCGCCGTTCATGAGTGTGATCCAGGATCCGGAAACCTACGAGCGTTTCGAAAAAGTCATCCTGTGCCACGGCGTGCGTTACGTGAACGAAGTTGCTTACCGCGAATTCATCACCGAGCACCTGCCGCAAAACGAGTTCTTCGGCGAAGCGCTGCGCGACAAGCTGATTTACTACCCGACCGTCACTCGCGAGCCTTTCGAGAACGAAGGTCGTCTGACCGATCTGATGCGCAGCGGCAAACTGTTCAGCGACATCGGCCTGCCGCCGATCAACCCGCAGGACGACCGCGCCATGTTGTGCGGCAGCCCGAGCATGCTCGACGAGACCAGCGAAGTGCTCAACAGCTTCGGCCTGACCGTGTCGCCGCGTATGCGCGAGCCGGGTGACTACCTGATCGAGCGTGCGTTCGTCGAGAAGTAAGACACATTCCCTGTGGGAGCGAGCCTGCTCCCACAATAGGTGTTGTGGTGTGACAGCAAAAAGCCCGCGTTGCCTGAGAAGGCAGCGCGGGCTTTTTCGTTTTCGGGGTTTAGGCGCTGGCGGGGATGACTTCGAGGACGCGAATCTGTTCAGGGGTCGGATAGTGCCAGCGCACATCCAGATCCCAGAACTGTGCGCCATATTCACGTTCCGGCGCCGGGGTCTGATACGCCGGGCGCGGATCCTGGGCCAGACATTGCTCGATCAACTCGACCAGTGGCTCGGCGAGGCGCTGAGCGTGGGTGTGAGCCTGTTGCAAGGCTGCGTCCGTCCACTGCACGTCAATCAATAGCGGCGCAGCGCTGGCGATGCTGTTGGAGGCGCTGGTGATGATGTCGGCGTAAGGCACGTAGGGTTTGATGTCGAGAATCGGCGTGCCATCGAGCAAGTCGATGCCGGAGATGAACAGGCGATTGGCTTCGACCTTATCGAGTTTCACCACGGATTGGCCGATGCCATTCGGGCGGTGGGTGGCGCGGGTGGCGAAGACGCCCATGGACTTGTTGCCACCGAGGCGGGGAGGGCGGACTTTCAGGCGCGGTTTTTCTTCCAGCGCCTGATGGAACAGGAACAGCAGCCAGACGTGGCTGACCTGTTCCAGACCCTGCACCGCGTCACCCTGATCGAACGGCGCCACCAGTTCCAGCACGCCCCGGGCAGCGGGGGCCAGTTGCGGTTGGCGAGGGATGGCAAACTTCTCCTTGAAGCAGGAGCGCACGAAGCCGATGGGGGAGACGCTGTAAGTCATGGTTGAGAGTCAGAAGCGGGATCAGGGCGGGCATGATAACCCGGCAGGCCCCAAGACTGGTGGTAGCAGGACCGGCCTCTTCGCGAGCAGGCTCGCTCCCACAGTTGACCTGTGTCGTACACAAAATTCCTGTGGGAGCGAGCCTGCTCGCGAAGGCCGCGCCGCCGATCTCAGAGACTGAACCCACCATCCAGCGGAATGATATTTCCCGTCATGTACGCCCCAGCCGTACTCGCCAGACTGATCGCCAACGCCGCCATCTCTTCCTCACGCCCCCAACGCTTCATCGGAATCAGTGCCGTGTCCTCGGCCAATGCCTGCTGATCATTACCAATATGCTGGGTCATCTTGCTCGGAAACCGCCCTGGAGCGATCACGTTAACGTTGATGTGTTGGCTCACCAGTTCCCGCGCGAGAATCCGCGACAGTTGATGCAGCGCGGCTTTGCTCGGCCCATAGGCATACGCCTGCTCGCCAAAAGACGAAATACCCGCCACCGAACCGATGTTGATGATCCGCGCCGGATTCGCCGCCGACCCTGCTTTGCGCAGCAGCGGCAGGAACTGCTGAATGCAACTGAACACCGACGTCACGTTGAGCTGCATGACTTTCTCCCAGCCCTTGACCGGGTAGCTTTCCAGCGGCGCGCCCCAAGTGGTGCCGGCGTTGTTCACCAAAATATCCAGATGGGTGATCTGCTCGCCCAGCCTCGCGGCCAGTTCCTGTACGCCTTCTTCAGTCGCCAGATTCGCCGCCACGCCGTGGCAAGTGCCCAGGGCACTGAGCTCTTCCGCCGTTTGATGACAGGCTTCGGCGTCACGAGAGCAGACGAACACACGGGCGCCGGCCTCGACAAAGGCCTTGGCGATCATTTTGCCGATACCACGGGTGCCGCCGGTCACCAGAGCGGTGCGGCCTTGCAGGGAAAAGTACGGGTGCATGGCGAATCCTGAGGGCTAGGGATCAATACACCCTAGTCGCCAGCCGCGAAAAGCGGAGCCACTATTTTCGAAGGGAATGAGCGGTCATGCGCAGCGGCGGCGACGGTCAGTCGCCACCGCTGGAAGCAATATCAGGCGGCGCGAACGCGCAGGGTCAGGCCCTTGAGGAAGTTGCGCAGCAACTGGTCGCCGCACGGACGGTAGTTGGTGTGGCCGACCTTGCGGAACAGTGCGCTCAGCTCCGGCTTGGACACCGGGAACTCGGCAGCCTTGAGGATCGCGTGCATGTCGTCTTCTTTCAGTTCGAAGGCCACGCGCAGCTTTTTCAGGATGATGTTGTTGGTCACCGGCAGTTCGATCGGCTGCGGCGGACGGCTTTCGTCCTTGCCACGCTTGAAGATCACCAGGCCATCGAGGAAGTGCGCGATGACTTCGTCCGGGCAGCGCACGAAGCCTTCTTCGTCTTCTTCTTTCTTGTCGAGCCAGGTGATCACGTCGGCGAGGGTCACGTCCATGCCGCCGAGTTTGATGATCTCGACAACCTTCTTGTCGCTGATGTCGAGCATGTAGCGCACGCTGCGCAATACGTCGTTATGAATCATGTGAGTAATCCTGATAGGCGTTGTGGGCATCGCGCGGGGGCAATGCCGAAATATGTGGCGGCAGTGGAAGTCTTAGAACTTCTCTTTGCCGGACAGGTAGCGCCATTGGCCGACCGGTACTTTGCCGATCGAGACGCCGCCGATACGGATGCGGCGGATGCCGATAACCTTCAGGCCTACCGCTTCGCAGAACTGGGCGATGATGCCCGGCTGCGGGTTTTTCATGGCGAAGCGCAGGCGGTTTTCGTTCTGCCAGCTGGCCTTGACCGGCGGCAGCTCCTTGCCCTTGTGGGTGAGGCCGTGCTGCAAGCGGTTGAGGCCGTGGGCGACCATGTCACCTTCGACTTCAACGATGTATTCCTGCTCGATCTTGGCCGAGTCGGCGGTGAGCTTGCGCAGAATCTTCCAGTCCTGAGTGAATACCAACAGGCCGCTGGCCTTGGCCTGCAGATCAGTGCTGGCGGTCAGGCGCAGGAAGTGGCCACGCAACGGGCGTTTGCTGAAACGGTGCTCTTCGCTGAGGGTTTCGGCACTCAGGGTTTGCATCGCGCTGTCCGCATCCATGCCCGCCGGCACGTTGAGCAGGATGGTCACCGGCTCCGGCGCGGTGGCCTTGGCGTCCTTGTCGAGCTCGACCTTCTGGTCGCCGACCTTGAATTGCGGCTCGTCGATGACTTCGCCGTCCACGGTAACCCAGCCGCCCTCAATGAACAGCTCGGCCTCGCGGCGGGAGCAACCCACCAGTTCGATGAGGCGTTTGGAGAGGCGAATCGGGTCAGTCATGACAGGGCCGTAACAAAAAAGGGGTGGACATTGTACCTGTGTGGCGCCGGTTAAGCCCGGTTCCATTTGCAGGCAGTGAAATCATGCGGGAGCTGTGGTGTATCAGCCATTGCCCGAGCGCTGCTGGTTTTGGCGCAAGCGCATGTGCAGCAACGGATACGGCTGACCCATGCCATCCACCTCCGAACGGCCGATCACCTCGAACCCCTGCTTGAAGTAGAACCCCAGCGCCTGCGGGTTCTGCTCGTTGACGTCCAGTTCATCGGCGTTCAGATGCTGCATGGCGTAATTCAATAGTTTCTTGCCCAGGCCTTGGCCACGATGCGCAGGATCGATGAACAGCATTTCGATCTTGCCCGCTGCGACACCAGCGAAACCGGTGATGCGTTGCTCGTGATCCTTGGTGCAGATCAGCATCACGGAGTCGAGATAGCGGGTCAGCACCAGGTTGCGCAGCAATTCGATATAGCTGTCCGGCAGAAAATCATGGGTAGCGCGGACCGAGGCCTCCCAGACCCGGGTCAGTTCCTGATAATCGCTGAGTTTCGGCGTGTGGATGACCGAATGGTGACGCATGCCTGTGTGCCTCTTGTGCCTGGTTTGATGAGGATCCTTCCCTCAGCAAACGATAGACGTAAAAAAGCCCCGCATCTCGTAAAAAGAGCGGGGCTTTTCAATACAACACTATTCCCCTTGTGGGAGCGAGCCTGCTCGCGAAGGCGTTGGTTCAGTCAACAATTTCAGCAACTGACCCACCGCATTCGCGAGCAGGCTCACTCCCACAGGTACTGGGTGATGCTTAGATCTGCTCAGCCCACAGATCGTATTCGTCTGCGTCAGTCACCTTGCACCAGACCTTGTCGCCCGGCTTGAGATTGCTGCCGTTGTCGATGAACACGTTGCCGTCGATTTCCGGGGCGTCGAAGAAGCAGCGGCCGACCGCGCCTTGCTCGTCGACTTCGTCCACCAGCACTTCGATTTCACGGCCGATGCGCATTTGCAGGCGCGCAGAGCTGATCGCTTGCTGGTGCGCCATGAAGCGGTCCCAACGGTCTTGCTTGACGTCGTCCGGCACGATGTCCAGATCGAGGTCATTGGCCGGTGCGCCATCAACCGGCGAGTACTGGAAGCAGCCGACGCGGTCGAGCTGGGCTTCGGTCAGCCAGTTCAGCAGGTACTGGAAGTCTTCTTCGGTTTCGCCTGGGAAGCCGACGATGAAGGTCGAACGGATGATCAGATCCGGGCAGATTTCGCGCCAGTTCTTGATGCGCGCCAGGGTCTTGTCTTCGAACGCCGGGCGTTTCATCGACTTCAGCACTTTCGGGCTGGCGTGCTGGAACGGGATGTCCAGGTACGGCAGGATCTTGCCGGCGGCCATCAGCGGGATCAGCTCGTCAACGTGCGGGTACGGGTAAACGTAGTGCAGACGGACCCAGACGCCCAAGGTGCTCAGCGCTTCGCAGAGTTCGGTCATGCGGGTTTTCACCGGCGCGCCGTTCCAGAAACCGGTGCGGTATTTCACATCGACGCCGTAGGCGCTGGTGTCCTGGGAGATCACCAGCAGCTCTTTGACGCCGGATTTGACCAGGCGCTGGGCCTCGTCGAGCACATCACCCACTGGACGGCTGACCAGTTTGCCGCGCATCGACGGGATGATGCAGAAGCTGCAGCTGTGGTTGCAGCCTTCGGAAATCTTCAGATAGGCGTAGTGACGCGGGGTCAGCTTGATGCCTTGCGGTGGCACCAGGTCGATCAGCGGGTTGTGGTCTTTGCGTGGCGGCACGACGTCGTGCACAGCGTTGACCACTTGCTCGTACTGCTGCGGACCGGTCACGGCCAGCACGCTCGGGTGCACGTTGCGGATGTTGCCTTCTTCCACGCCCATGCAGCCGGTGACGATCACCTTGCCGTTTTCCTTGATCGCTTCGCCGATCACTTCCAAAGATTCAGCCTTGGCCGAGTCGATGAAGCCGCAGGTGTTGACCACCACGACGTCGGCGTCCTGATAGGTGGACACCACGTCATAGCCTTCCATGCGCAGCTGGGTCAGGATGCGCTCGGAGTCGACCAGTGCTTTCGGGCAACCCAGAGATACGAAGCCAACCTTTGGATTGGCCGGCGCAGGAGTGGTGGACATGTCTAACCTCGGTATTTTGTGACGTCGCTTGCCGTGTGGGAAAGCCGACGGATGGGCGCTTAGGGCGCGCCTCTGATCAAAAAGTGCGCAATTCTAGCGGTGAGGAGCGCACTTGACCAGCTTTATGCCGGGAAATGCGACGAGTGCTGCGCTATGCTTCGCGCCGTTGAGCTTTACCGATTATTTACAGTCAACAAAACGTCTGTAACAGCAGGTAAAACAGCGCATGCTGCACCACAAAGCATAGTGCTTCATTCCAAGAAGCCGGTTCTGAGAAGTAGGAGTGTTGGATGGGTCAGGCAAGTAGTCAGGCGGCGGGCGCCGAGCATTCGACGGCAAAGCCGATCGGCATGCTGGTCGCCGCGGTCGGGGTGGTTTACGGCGACATCGGCACCAGCCCGCTGTACACCCTCAAAGAAGTCTTCGCCGGTCATTATGGTGTGCCGGTCAACCACGATGGAGTCTTCGGGATTCTGTCGTTGATTTTCTGGTCGCTGATCTGGGTCGTCACCATCAAGTACGTGTTGTTCGTACTGCGCGCTGACAACCAGGGGGAAGGCGGGATCATGGCGCTGACCGCTCTGGCGCGACGTGCATCCAGCCGCTACCCGAAACTGCAAACGGTGCTGGTGATTCTGGGGCTGATCGGTGCAGCGCTGTTTTACGGCGACAGCATGATCACGCCGGCCATCTCCGTATTGTCGGCGGTTGAAGGCCTGGAGCTGGCCTTCGACGGACTTGAGCGTTGGGTGGTGCCACTGTCGTTGATCGTGCTGGTTGCCTTGTTCCTGATTCAGAAACACGGCACCGATCGCATCGGCAAGATGTTCGGCCCGGTGATGGTGGCGTGGTTTCTGGTGCTGGGCACTTTGGGTGTCAACGGTATCGTCAAACACCCTGAAGTGCTGAGCGCATTGAACCCGGTGTGGGGCGTGCGTTTCTTCATCGTACATCCTGGTATGGGCGTAGCGATCCTCGGTGCGGTAGTTCTGGCGCTGACCGGTGCTGAAGCGTTGTATGCCGACATGGGTCACTTCGGCCGTAAGCCTATCGCACGCGCCTGGCTGATTCTGGTGCTGCCGGCTTTGGTGCTGAACTACTTCGGTCAGGGCGCGTTGCTGCTGGAAAACCCGGAAGCGGCGCGTAACCCGTTCTACCTGCTGGCGCCGAACTGGGCACTGGTGCCGTTGGTGGTGTTGTCGACCCTGGCCACTGTCATTGCTTCGCAGGCGGTGATTTCCGGCGCGTTCTCGTTGACTCGTCAGGCCATCCAGCTCGGCTACATTCCGCGCATGCACATTCAGCACACGTCCAGTGCCGAACAGGGCCAGATTTACATCGGCGCGGTGAACTGGGCGCTGATGGTGGGCGTGATCCTGCTGGTCATCGGCTTCGAATCCTCGGGCGCGCTGGCGTCTGCTTACGGTGTGGCCGTGACCGGCACGATGCTGATCACCAGCATCCTGGTGTCGGCGGTGATCCTGCTGCTGTGGAAATGGCCACCGCTGTTGGCGGTGCCGATTCTGCTCGGGTTCCTGTTGGTCGATGGTTTGTTCTTTGCTGCCAACGTACCGAAGATCATCCAGGGCGGTGCCTTCCCGGTGTTGGCGGGTATTGTGCTGTTTGTCCTGATGACCACCTGGAAGCGCGGCAAGGAGCTGCTGGTCGATCGTCTCGACGAAGGCGCGCTACCGCTGCCGATCTTTATCAGCAGCATCCGCGTGCAACCACCGCACCGCGTACAGGGCACCGCCGTGTTCCTCACCGCGCGCTCCGACGCCGTGCCCCACGCGCTGTTGCACAACCTGCTGCACAACCAGGTGCTGCACGAGCAAGTGGTGTTGCTGACCGTGGTCTACGAAGACATCCCGCGCGTGCCACCATCGCGCCGCTTCGAAGTGGAAGCGCACGGGGAGGGGTTCTTCCGGGTGATCCTGCACTTCGGCTTCACCGACGAGCCGGACGTGCCGCAAGCCTTGAAGCTGTGTCATCTGGATGATCTGGATTTCAGCCCGATGCGCACGACTTACTTCCTCAGCCGTGAAACGGTCATCGCCTCGAAGCTCGAGGGTATGGCGCGTTGGCGTGAAGCGCTGTTCGCGTTCATGTTGAAGAATGCCAATGGCAATTTGCGGTTCTTCAATCTGCCGCTGAACCGGGTGATTGAGCTGGGGACGCAGGTGGAGATGTAACCCCGCCTCAACTGAAAAGCCCCAGTCAGCCTTGCGGCTGGCGGGGGCTTTTTTGTGGGCGCCCGGCGGATTTTCATTTGGTCAGTCAAAAGAAATACAAAGTTGCAGGGTGTTTAATTCAACGCAATACTCTGTGCATTATTCTGCGCTGCAGCAACTGAGCAAGAGGTGATTATGACGGCATTATTAGAACGTGCTGACCAGGCTATTTCCGTGACTGCCATGGTCAGGAGCTTCAGTGCGAGGCTCAAGGAGATTTCCAGTCGTGCCACTGAGCGTCTGGTTATCTTCAAGGACAATCAACCGGCAGCGGTCATTATCAATGTGCAGGCCTACCAGGAAATGCTGGATGAGCTTGAGGAGCTTCGCATCGAGGCGGCAGCTCGTGAGCGTCTGAGCAATTTTGATCAAACCAAAGCAGTCAGCCATGACGCTATGCGGGCAAGGTATGCCAAGAAGGATTAAAGGAGCGCTGGATGGTTTGGGGAGTAATTTATCATCCGGAGGTCCAAGGAGATCTGGATCAACTGGGATCGGCGGCTGCCAACCGGATACTTGATGTTATCGAGGAACGGATCATCAACGGCGAGCCGGATAAGAGTGGTAAACCCCTTCGAGCCAGCCTTGCGGGTTGTAGAAGGACTCGAACGGGGGACACACGAATCGTCTACCGCGTCGATGGTATAGCCATTCAGGTGTTGATCGTTGCAGTCGGTGCTCGACGTGACGAAGAAGTCTACGACGCCGCAGAGCGCCGCTTGTAATCAAGTGAGGATTGAGCAAGATCAAGCGCCCCCGTAGCCTTAAAGGCTGCGGGGGCTTTTTTGTCTCGGTTGCCTTTACAGGCTTTCAGGGAAATCTTCTTCAGACTCGGTCTTCGTCCGCGCAGGTCGTGGGATCAGTGCTTGTATCACGTCATCAATCAAGGCTTTGCCCATCACTGTCAGATAATGCGCGGCCCAGGCGTGGCGGTCGGTGTCTTTGGTGTAGGCGGCATCCTCGGCGAAGGATTTGGCGAGGTACAGCAGATCGGAGGATTGGGACAAGGCATCGATGATCGGGATGCCGGAGCGAACGTTGAAATACGCTTGATCCGAGTTGTAGAGGAAGGGGGTGAAGCCGATTGTTTTCAGATCAGATTGATTGCTCATGTTCAATTCCCTTGATTTCGAGAGCTGCCGCATCCGATACCAAGCGAATGGGTGGCAGCTGTGCGCAGGTTGGTAAACCGGGGAACCAAGGAAACCGGCACGCCCGAAAGCGTCCCACGCACAGCTGCCATAACACAGGGACTCGGACGAGATACGCCTGAGTCGTGTCGAGTGCGCTGTTGCGCCTTATTCCACCGGGTTACCAAGCCCGATCGCTGAATGGGTCAGCGACGTCCGGAGAGTATCCCGTCAAAAAACAGCGCAACAGGGCGGCAAGGCGCCGCAACACGCGATTCGGAGTTTGCCTACAAGGTCTGTCGGCGTCATCCGATATTGCGAGACGAGAAGTAAACGAAACTAAACGCCTGACACGCAATTCCCTGTAGGAGTGAGCCTGCTCGCGATAGCAGAGTGTCAGCTTGCAAATCAGTGACTGATACTCCGCTATCGCGAGCAGGCTCACTCCTACAGGGGAATGGGGTGATTATCTGAATGTAAAAAGCCCCCGACATCGTGAGATGGCGGGGGCTTTTTGTGGGTGCGCTTCAGATCACTCTTCAGCTACCTGACTCGCCGCCTGACGCTTCTCGATCAGATCCACCAAGCGTTTGGCCAGTGCCGGGTAGTTCTCGTCGAAGTGGTGGCCGCCAGGCAGTTTCACCGCCTCACCAACCGCCGTCTTGTCGGTGCAGCCGCTCTCATCGGTTTCTTCTTCGCCGTAGATGCACACGACCTTGGCCGGTGGCAGCTTGGCCATTTCCGGGCCGGTGGCGGCTTCTTTGCCGGCGTTGCCGAGCCAGCCTTCGACTTCGATTTCGAAGCTGCCGGTGCGGGCGAAGGCCAGCAGGATGATCGCGTCGACACGTTGCTGCTCGGTCTCCGGGAGGCGGTTGTAGATCGCCGGCAGGACGTCGGCACCGAACGAGTAACCGGTGAGGATGAAGCGCTTGGTGCCCCATTTCTGCCGGTAGTGCTGCATCAGTTCGGTCAGGTCCAGGGCGCTTTGCTCCGGGCTCTTGTGCTGCCAGTAGTAGCGCAGGGTGTCGATGCCGACGACCGGGTAGCCGATCTTGGCCATTTCACCCGCTACGTCGCGGTCGAGGTCACGCCAGCCGCCGTCACCGCTGAGGAACAGGGTCACGGTGTCTTTCGCTTGACCGGCCGGGACTTCAACCACGGGGATCGCCAGACCGCCGTTGGCCTTGTCACCGCCGACGAGGATCTTGCGCAGCTCGTTGTTCAGCACTTGCGGCAGGTTGATGTCGTAGTCGCTGATGCTGGTTTCGGCGTTCGGTTGATCGCGCACAAAACCCGCGCTGGCGTCGTCCGGGTTGTCGTTCCATGCCGCCAGCCAGTGACCGTGGGTGGCGGATTTAGGCAGCAGGTGCGTGCAGCCACCTTTTTCCAGTGCCAGGTCCACGGAAATCGCTTGGGCCTTGTCGTTTTTTTGCTCGGCCAACCAGCGCCAGGCCAGCACAGCGCCGGGGCCGATACCGCTGACCAGCGTGGCCGGGCCGTTCAGTTCGCGCAGACCGGTTTGCAGAGCGCGGCTTTGCAGCAGGCAGTCCTTGGGCAGAATCACCTGAACGATTTGCGCCGAGGCGCTGCGGCTCAGGGTGGTCAGTTGCTTTTCACTGAGCTTCTGATCGTCATTGACGGCTACCAGCACCTGAGACTTCGGCTTGGTGCCGGGAATCACACGGGTCATGGCCGGGCCATCGGCCGGAGTCAGCTGTTCGACGGTCGGTTCCGGTGCCGGACGTTTGAGGTACCAGAAACCGCCGCCGGCAATCACGGCCAGCACGATCAGTGCGGCCAGGATGTACTTCAGGGAGCGTTGAATCATCAGCGTTTCACCAATCCAGTCAAGCCGCCCGCGATCAGGGCAGCAGTGTCGGCCAGCGCCACCAGCGGATCGAGTCCGGCGGGCACGGCCATATAACGG